>JBIOWL010000388.1:0-9673 GCA_044868645.1 Aestuariivirga sp. | reverse complement strand
ATCGCTCCCATGGCCACGATGGGAGCGGACTGTTCGACCAGGCCCTTGGGATAGAGGGCCATGGTGTCGATGAGCTTGCCCACATGTATGGCCCGTTCCGGGAAAAGGATGAGTTGCTTCCTCTGCTCGATCAGGGCGCGCGGCAGCGGCTTCACGAAGATGCGTTCCGGCATCTTGAAGGTCTCGGGTTTCGCCGCAGCCGTCTGGCCCGCGCCGTCGGTGACGGTCAGCGAAAGATTGACCATGAGGCCGGCCCAGGGGTGGCTTGCGAGATCAAAGCGCGATGTGCCTGTCTCCTCCCTGGCGTTGCCGCGTTTCAGGATCATTTTGAGTTCCGGGGGATCGAAGAGAAAGACGCCGTTAGATTCGAAACCCATGCCGCCTTCCTGCTCGTCGGCAAGGTCCGCCACGGCGCTCAGTTTCTTCAAGCCGTAGTCATCGGTTGCCTTCCATTTGAAGGTGAGATTTCCACGGTTGTCACCCGATGGCTTTTCCATGAATTGCAGCGCTGGCGGCTGGTCCGGAATGGTGGTGATCGGCCAATGGGCGAGCGCCTTGCCGCCGTCGCTGACAACAATGGTCAATGGCCGTGAGATCTTTGCTTCGGCGGTGAAGGCACTTTCACGGCTCGCCGTGGTGCTAGCTACATCGGAGAGGGGCGTTAGGCCGTCGCTCGCCAGAAAGGCAATGGCAGGTTCCGATGCGCCTGCGAGCCGCATGGTGAAGGTGGCGCCCTCTGGAATTTCAATGCCGGCACCGCTCGCCAGCTTTTCCTGAAGCTGGGGATTGGTCAGAAGCACGGGGGGCCTTCCCGTATAGGCGGGTGGTTTCAGCCAGGCATCCAGCATCAGGGGAATGGCGGGCTTTTCCGGCGCGAGCCTTGCAGATTCGCGGAAATTCGAAACGAGATCATTGGGGCCTAGAAAAAACGCGGCAAGGCAGGCCATCACAACAGGCACACGGAGGGCGCGTGGATCAAACTCACGCCAATGGGATAGGGGCCATTTCAGTTTCAGGCGGTCAAGGCCCACGAGTTGGCGGCGCTTGTGCTCGTCCCACAGGGCATCTGCCGTGGGATGCACCAGTTCGGTGGCCACTTCATCCTTCACGCTGGACAGGCGGCGGTGGTCGATTGACTGGTGCCGCTCCACATGGCGCATGGCATCGCGCAGCGTAGGCCAGTGCAACCGCGCCAATGGAACAAGGGCGGCAAGAAATGCCAAAGCACCAGCTGCAAGCAGCGATGCTTGCGCAAGCTGGGGCAGCTTGAGCAGCAGGCCAGAGGCGACAGCCGCAAAGGCAATACCGGCCACCAGCAATGGCAGCTGCACGGCGTGCCATAGGCGCTCGAGCCCAAGCAGAAGGCGCTGGCGGGCGACCTTGCCATCGACGCGGCGCAGCCGCTCGCTATCGGTCAGATGACGCATAGCCCTATCAAATAGCATGATTCAGGCCCAAATGTGCCTGCACATTCGGGCAATCAGCCCTGCTGCCAGGGGGCAAGCCGGTCGAGATTGATTAATTCTTCGTAACTTTGGCGGGGCCTGACGATGGCAAAGTGGCCGCCCTTGACCAGCACTTCAGCAATGAGGGGCCTTGAATTGTAGGTGCCGGACTGCACGGCGCCATAGGCCCCCGCCGTCATGATGGCCAAAAGATCGCCCTGTTCGGGCCTCGGCATGCGGCGATCCTTGGCGAAATAATCGCCAGTCTCGCAGATGCCGCCGACGACATCGGCGATAATCATTTCGCCGCCTTTGCGGTCCTCGCGCACGGGCAGGATGTCGTGATGGGCGTCATAGAGGGTAGGCCGGATCAAATCGTTCATGGCACCATCCTGGATGACGAAGTGCTTGGCCCCGCCGTCCTTCACATAGATGACGCGGGTCACCAGAATTCCGGCATTGCCGGTAAACATGCGCCCCGGCTCCAGCACCAGCCTGAGGCCGAGCGGCCCCAGCACGCGCTTCACCATGGCGCCATATTCATCGGGGTGGGGCGGCACGTCGTTGTCACCGCGATAAGGCACGCCAAGACCGCCGCCCAAATCGAGGTGGCGGATGTTGTGACCTTCATTGAGCAGTTGCTTCGTCAAGTCAGCCATCAGGCTGTAGGCTTTTTCGTAAGGTGCAAGCTCGGTGATCTGGCTGCCGATATGCATGTCGATGCCGGCCACATCGAGTGCGGGCAGCGCTGCCGCCTTGGCGTAGACTTCGCTTGCCTTTGTCCAAGAAATTCCGAACTTGTTCTCCGCCTTGCCTGTGGTGATCTTGGCATGGGTCTTGGCATCGACGTCCGGGTTGACGCGGATCGAGACGGTGGCGCGCTGGCCGACACGTGAGGCAATGGCCGAGAGCAGTTCAAGCTCCGGCTCTGATTCCACGTTGAAGCAGGCAATGCCCTCCTTCAGCGCAAAGGCCATTTCCTGGGCGGTCTTGGCAACGCCGGAGAACACGATCTTGCGGGCTGGCACACCGGCGGCGAGGGCGCGGCGCAATTCGCCTTCTGAGACCACGTCCATGCCGGCGCCCATCAGCGCCATGGTCTTGATCACGGCCTGGTTGGAATTGGCCTTCATGGCATAGCAGATCACGTGATCGGTGCCTTCGAAGGCCTTGTCCATGACGCGGTAGTGGCGCTCAAGTGTCGCCGTTGAATAGCAATAGAAGGGTGTGCCCACCTCTTCGGCAAGCTCAATCAGATTGACATCCTCGGCATGGAGGATGCCGTTGCGGTAGTGGAAATGGTGCATGTTCTGCTGCGGGATTACTGCGTGGTGAATTGCGACGGCGGCTCGGGATCGCCGCGCACACCACAAGAGGCAATCGACAGGCTCAACAGCGCCAAAACGAGGCATTTCACTATCAGGTTCATGGGCGGCTGCCTTTCAATTGCTTGAGCCAGCGGACGGCTTCGCGCTTCACATTAGCAGGTGCCGCACCGCCAAGCGATCTCCTTTGCGCCACGGAATGTTCCACGGTCAGCACCTTGAAGATGCGCTTGTCGATTGCGGCATGGACGGACTGAAGATCCGAAAGCGCAAGCTTGTCCAGTGGCAGTTTCTTGCGCTCGGCCAAAGCCACGATCCTTCCTGTCACATGATGGGCTTCGCGGAAGGGAAGGCCCAGATTCTGCACCAGCCAATCGGCAAGGTCCGTTGCCGTGGCATAGGCGTTTGCTGCTGCGGCATGCATCTCGGCCGCATTGGCCTTCATATCGCGCACCATGCCCTCCATGGCGGCAATAGCGAGCGCCAGCGAGTCAATGGCATCGAAGGCCGGTTCCTTGTCCTCCTGCATGTCCTTAGAATAGGTGAGGGGCAGGCCCTTCATCACCACAGCAAGCGCCATGAATGCGCCAAGGATGCGGCCCGGCTTGGCGCGCACCAGTTCCGCCGCATCGGGGTTGCGCTTCTGTGGCATGATGGAAGAGCCGGTGGTGAACTTGTCTGAGAGTGTGACAAAGCGAAACTGCGCGGAGCACCAGAAAACAATTTCTTCGGCGAGCCGCGATAGGTGAATGGCGCAGATGGAAGAAGCCGCCAGCATCTCCAGCACAAAGTCACGGGCCGAGACCGCATCCATAGAATTGCGCATGGGCGCGGCAAAGCCCAATTCCCTGGTGGTCATGGTGCGGTCGATTGGGTATGGCGTTCCGGCAAGTGCCGCGGCACCCAATGGTGAAAGATTGATCCGCTTTCTTGCATCGGCAAAACGCGCGCGATCACGGGCCAGCATTTCCACATAAGCGAGGAGATGATGGCCGAAGGTCACGGGCTGTGCCGTTTGCAGATGAGTAAAGCCCGGCATGATGGTGGCGTGGTGCGCCAGCGCCTGTTCGGCCAGCGCCTGCTGCAGGCCTGCGAGAGCGGCATCTACCGCATCAGCAACGTCACGCATATAGAGGCGCATGTCGGTGGCGATCTGGTCGTTGCGAGAGCGGGCCGTGTGGAGCCTTCCCGCAGGCTCACCAATGAGCTCCCGTAAACGTGACTCGACATTCATGTGAATGTCCTCGAGAGCGGTGGAGAACTTGAACTTGCCGCTTTTGATTTCGCCAAGAACGGAATCGAGGCCTTTGCAGATGGCCTCCGCATCGGCCTTTGAAATAATCTTCTGCTTGGCCAGCATGGTGGCGTGAGCTTTGGAGCCTTCTATGTCCTGGGTAAAAAGGCGTTTGTCGAAGCCGATGGAAGCATTGATTTCTCCCATGATGGCCGAGGGTCCTTCGGCGAAACGCCCGCCCCACATTTTGTTCGACATGTTCCTGTCCGGTCCGTGCTAAAGCCGCGCTGCCATGACGACACCCCGGCCTAAACTTCCATTTTCAACCCTGCCATTTGTCCTTGCGGCATTGGCAGGCGCCATCGGCATTTACTGGTTCCAAAGCGATGGGCGCAAGGGCGGGGACATTTTTGCCCCGGTAACACAACAGAACGTGGCTAACGGCGGCTTCAGCAAGGCGCTGGCGACGGGCCCCATGGCGGCCTTCCTGGTGCATGGGGAGCGGAAGGCCATTCCGGCCTTTACCTTTGCCAATGACAAGGGTGAAACACTCGATCTTGGCCGATGGAAGGGCAAGGTGGTGCTGCTCAATCTCTGGGCCACATGGTGCGTACCCTGCCGCAAGGAAATGCCGGATATTGCCGCCCTCCAGAAGGAGCTGGGCAGTGCCGATTTCGACGTGGTGGCGCTGAGCGTTGACCGAAAGGGCCTCGAAGCCTCTGCCGCCTTCCTGAAGGAAATCGGGGCGGACAGCCTCAAGCTCTATATCGATCCGGAAGCCAAGAGCCTTGCCGCGCTTCAGGCGCTGGGCCTTCCCGCCACGATCCTCATTGACCGCAAGGGAATGGAGGCCGGGCGGCTGCTCGGACCTGCGCCTTGGAATTCGGCAGAAGCAAAGGCGCTGGTGCAGGCCTTGCTGAAGGAGAAAGAGTGAAGGACGAGCGCTACCGGAAACTGGCGCTTTCACTGCCTGAGGCTGAAGAAAAGTCTCATTTCGGTAAGCCGGATTTCCGGGTGCGCAATAAGATCTTTGCCGGATTTACCGACAAGGGCCGAGCCTACGTCAAGCTGACGCCCGACCAGCAGGAGATGCTTGTCGCGGCGGAGCCAAAACTTGTTTCTCCCATTCCCGGCGGCTGGGGCAAGAAGGGCTGGACACTTGTTGACCACGAGAAGGCAGACGACGCATTGCTGCGCAGCGCGCTTGTGATGGCCTACAAGAACGTGGCGCCCAGCGCGCTTTCCGACCACGCGGAATCGCGTAGGCGATAAGAAATCGCGCTGACTTAAATTGTTTGGGCAAATTCTTATCGACCAAGTCTGCAACTTGGTCGGAATTTGCCCTAAAAACTTCAGGACTTGGTTTAGCGGAAGGGAATGGAGGCCGGGCGGCTGCTCGGGCCCGCCAAATGGGACAACCCCGAGGCCATTGCGTTGATCAAGCCGCTGTTGGATGAACCAGCAAAGTAAAGTGTGCTGAACTATTACTGCACTGGTTCTCGTCGTGATTGCGCCTTATTACTTGGCGTGTGCCACGGATCCAACCGGATTTGCTTCAGTCCCTTTTGACGCTTGGCGAAGCGCGAGATACTGGAACTCCGCAAAGGCCAGGACCGCGATGGCCTGAATGATCACGAAAGCATATCCGAAGGCGTTAGGCGAAACCCTACCCGTTACCAGCAGCAATCCGCTGGCGAGCGACCATAGCATGTTGCCGCCGATCACCGCCCAAACCAGCGCAGGTGAAAGTGATACGCGCCTGGCGATGACACCGAGGAAAATCACATACGGAATAAGCGCCATACCGGCGTAGGCGAGAAGCGTCTGCGGCAATTCCAGAAACTGCGACAGAAACCCAGCGCCGCCGATCATGAGCAATCCCGCTGCGGCGCTCATGACTGCATCTCCCGCAAGAGCTAGGCGCAGCATTTTTGTCATTGGGACAGTGTTCGTCATTGTGTTCTCCTCTTCTTGATGAATACGCCATCATCGTCCACAAGTTGGTGCTGGTTGTCGATTACTCCGGAGGTAATTGAATTGCCGGCGACAAGGCGCGAGACAGAAGCAATGACCCAGACAACCACGCAGATGCCGATGCGCACGGTTGGAGACCACATCCGCGCCTGGCGAAGGCGCCGCCGTCTCAGTCAGCTAGACTTTGCGCTGGACGTTGAAGTGTCGCAGCGGCATTTGAGTTTCATCGAAAGCAACCGCTCCACTCCAAGCCGCGAAATGATCCTGCGTATTGCCGATCATCTCGATGTGCCGCTTCGCGACCGGAATGCGATGCTTGTCGCGGCGGGGTTCGCGCCGCAATTCCGCGAACGTTCCCTCGACGATCCGGCACTGGCGGCGCCTCGTGCCGCGATCGACCAGATTCTCAAGGCGCACGAGCCCTTTCCTGCCATCGCAGTTGATCGCCACTGGAATCTTCTTGCGGCCAATTTGGCGGTGGCACCCCTGATTTCGCTGGCGATGGATCAAAGCCTGCTTAAGAGCCCAGTCAATGTGCTGCGGCTTTCACTGGCACCGGGTGGCCTTGCGCCACATATCGTCAATCTGGGCGAATGGCGGCGGCATCTTCTTGAACGGCTGCGCCGCCAAATCGAAGTTTCGAATGATATTGTCTTGCAGCGCCTGCTTGCCGAGTTGCTGGCTTTGCCATTACCCGCTTCAGCCGACGATCATGGGGTCCGTGATCAGGATCAATCTGCGGTGATGGTTCCACTCAAACTTTCTACGCCCACCGGCATGTTGAGTTTCTTTTCGACCGTCACCGTGTTTGGAACCCCGGTCGAAATCACCCTGTCGGAAATCGCCCTTGAAGCGTTCTTTCCTGCCGATGCGGAGACGGCCGAGACGCTCCGGAAAATGATCGAGAAAGCGTAGATTGGCTAGCGCGTGGGTACCGGCTTTTCGCCGCGATAGTCGTAGAAGCCGCGCTTCACCTTGCGGCCGAGCCAACCGGCCTCGACATATTTCACAAGCAGTGGGCAGGGGCGGTATTTTGAATCGGAGAGGCCCTCGTGCAGCACCTGCATGATGGAAAGGCAAGTATCGAGACCGATGAAATCGGCAAGCTGCAAAGGCCCCATCGGGTGATGCGCGCCGAGCTTCATGGCCGTGTCGATGGCTTCGACGGTGCCAACGCCTTCATAAAGGGTATAGACCGCCTCATTGATCATCGGCAGCAGAATGCGGTTGACGATGAAGGCCGGGAAATCTTCCGAGACGGCAATGATCTTGTCGAGCGAGGAGGCAAGGTCCTTCACAGAAGCGAAGGTCTTGTCGTCGGTGGCGATGCCGCGGATCAACTCCACCAGTTCCATCACCGGCACCGGATTCATGAAGTGGATGCCCATGAATTTTTCCGGACGGTCTGTGCCTGCAGCAAGGCGTGTGATCGAAATGGAGGAGGTGTTGGAACCGAGCAGCGCCTCGGGTTTGAGGTGCGGGCAAAGGTCGGTGAAGATCTGTTGTTTCACCTGTTCCTTTTCGGTCGCTGACTCGATGACAAGATCATGGGTGCCAAAACCAGAAAAGCTCGTCACGGGCGAAATGCGGGCCATGGCGGCGGTGCGGTCGGCTTCGCTGATCTTTCCGGACTTGACTTGCCTTGCCATGTTGGCGGCGATCTGGGCAAGGCCCTGGTCGATGCGCTCCTGGCTCACGTCATTGAGGCCGACTTTCATGCCTGCCAGGGCACAGACATGGGCGATGCCGGAGCCCATCTGGCCGGCGCCGATCACGCCAACGGATTCAATTTTCATAACGCGCTTTTCGTCTTGTTTTTCTGGGAAATCCACACAAGAGCGCAGAACCTAGTCTCCTGAGGTGCGCTCTGCAAGCGCCATTGCGGGTGTGTGGCGGTGCGGTATCTCGCATGGGCAATGACTATTTGCCGAGCTTGCCCAGCTCCGTTTCCAGTTCCGGCACGGCCTGGAAGAGGTCGGCGACAAGGCCAAAATCCGCCACCTGGAAGATCGGCGCTTCCTCATCCTTGTTGATGGCGACGATGACCTTGGAATCCTTCATGCCGGCGAGGTGCTGGATGGCTCCCGAGATGCCGACGGCGATGTAGAGATCGGGGGCGACGACCTTGCCGGTCTGGCCCACCTGATAGTCGTTCGGCACATAGCCTGCGTCCACGGCGGCCCGTGAGGCGCCGACGGCGGCATTGAGCTTCTTCGCCACCGCTTCCAGCATCTTGAAGTTTTCGCCGTTCTGCATGCCGCGGCCGCCGGAAACGATAATCTTGGCGGAGGTCAATTCCGGGCGGTCGGACTTCGTCAGGTTTTCGCCGAGATAGGAGGAGAGGCCGGGATCGGCGGCGGCATTCACCTTCTCGATGGGAGCGCTACCGTCTTCGCCGGTGGCGGCGAAGGAAGCGGTACGCACGGTGATGATTTTCTTTTTGTCTGTGGACTGAACAGTCTGCACGGCGTTGCCGGCATAGATGAGCCTCACGAAGGTGTCGGCGGACTTTACTTCCGAGATGTCGGAGACCTGCATCACATCTAGAAGGGCTGCCACGCGCGGCATGAAATTCTTGCCGTTGGTGGTGGCGGGAGCAACGATGTGATCGTAATTTCCGGCAAGCGAAACGATGGTTGCGGCCATTGGTTCGGCAAGAGGGCGCTCAAGGGTGGCGCTCTCAACATGCAACACCTTCTTCACGCCTTGAAGTTTGGCGGCCTGTGCTGCAGCGCCATCGGCGTTGTTTCCGGCGACAAGCACGTGAACGTCGCTTCCCGCTTCCTTTGCCATCTGCGCAGCGGCAGTCAGCGCCTTGTGAGTGGCATCTTTCAGGTGCTTGTTGTCGTGTTCGGCAATCAGAAGAACGGCCATGATCAGATTGCTCCTGCTTCCTTGAGCTTGCCTACAAGTTCACCGACGGATTTCACCTTGACGCCAGCCAGGCGCTTGGGCGGGTCTTCGGTCTTCACCACTTTGAGGCGCGGTGCGGGGTTCACACCGAAATCAGCAGGTGTCTTTTCATCGAGCGGCTTCTTCTTCGCCTTCATGATGTTGGGGAGCGAGGCATAACGCGGCTGGTTGAGGCGGAGGTCCGTCGTTACGATGAGCGGCATCTTGACCTTGATTTCCTGCAAGCCGCCATCGATCTCGCGGGTGATCTTGGCTTCACCGGAACCGGGCTCAAGCTTCGAACAGAAGGTGGCCTGGGGCCAACCCAGGAGTGCTGCCAGCATCTGGCCGGTCTGGTTGGCATCGTCGTCAATGGCCTGTTTGCCGAGAATGACGATCTCTGGCTTTTCGGCCTCGACCACGCCCTTCAGGATCTTGGCAACCGACAGCGGCTCCACATAATCGTCATGCTTCACAAGGATGGCGCGGTCGGCACCCATGGCAAGGGCGGTGCGAAGCGTCTCCTGGGCCTGGGCGGGACCGATGGTGATGGCCACCACTTCGGTCGCCTTGCCCTGCTCCTTGAGGCGGACGGCTTCCTCGACGCCGATCTCGTCAAAGGGATTCATCGACATCTTGACGTTGGCAAGCTCAACGCCCGAGCCGTCGGCTTTCACCCTGATCTTCACGTTGTAGTCAACGACGCGTTTGACCGCGACCAGAACCTTCATAGGTTGCTCCTTTGGCGCGCTTTCCGGCGAGACGTGATCGTCTCGCCGAAAAGAATTCGCGCCCACTCAATA
>JBIOWL010000387.1:0-3801 GCA_044868645.1 Aestuariivirga sp. | reverse complement strand
GCGAGCAGGGAATGACACAGAACTTCTGGCACTATCTCAAAGCTAATGCCGGCAATGCCTCGATGATTGCCGCCATCTCCGCGGGTCCTCTCATCGCCGCGGTTGGCGTGGCGGTTGATTATATTCGCCAGGCGAATGCCCATGCCACACTGCAAGCCGCCGTCGATGCAGCCGCTCTTGCGGGTGCTGCCGTGGAGAGCGGCTATGTGGAGGCTGCGGAGAAATTCTTCGATGCCAATGTTGAGGAAGGCAAGTTTCTGACCGTCTCCAGGGAATGCGATGCTACGGGCACAGTTGAAGTGCGCTGCGATGCCACCGCAACTATCAGCTCCACCTATACAAGCTTGCTCGGTTTTGAAGATCTTCGAATCTCAACTACCGCCACCGCCGTGGGAACCCCCGCCGAACCTACAAGCACAGCCTGCCTCATGACGCTCGCGCCGTCGGCGGCGCAGTCCTTCCTTGTCAACAGCGGCGCAAATGTGACGGCAGACGGATGTGAAGTCCACGTCAAGTCGAAAGCCAATCCTGCTGCAATCTTCAATTCAGGAACAACCATCGATTCCGACAAGATCTGTATTGAAGGCTCCCAGATCATTGACAATGGCGGCACGCACCCAAACCTGCAAAAATCTTGCAGCACGGATAAAAATCCCTTCGCCGGCCTCCTGCCTGTGCCGGACAGCAGCACCTGCAAGTATTCCAACGGAAACTATTCCGGAAACACAACATTGAGCCCAGGCGTTTATTGCGGCTGGCACAATTTCAACAGCGGCTCAAACGTCACGCTATCCCCCGGCACATACATCATCAAAGACGGCGGCTGGAATGTGAATGGCGGCAACTGGACCGGCACGGGCGTTACTTTCTATTACGCGGATACGTCCAAAATCCAGTTCAACAGCGCGGTCAATGCCACGCTCACGGCCCCGGCCACCGGCACCTACCAGGGTTTCCTGTTCGCGGAGAAGGAAGGCCTCAGCGACTCCCAGTTCATCATCAATGACAACCTCGGTTTCGGCATGGAAGGCAACATTTATCTGCCCAGCCGGGAAATGGTTTTTAATTCAAACAGTTCGATGCGCAGCAAGAAGATGACCGTCGTCAGCCGTACAATGATCCTCAACAACGTCAAGTGGAAGCTCGAAGCCTATGAGCCAGGAAAAAAGGGCGAGAATGCCGAAGTCCGCCTCATCAAATAGCGATCACGAGCATACTCCGGCCAGATTGCAGACCTGGCCGATAAGAACCCGCTCCAACATCGTGCCTTGGCGCGAATTCTTCTCGGTCTCGTGGTTCCGCATGGCCGGAAAGCGCTCTGATTACGTGAATTGGCTTTCGCCCCGTTCCTGTTCTATGGAGGCGGCCAATGACCCATTCAGTCCCAAAAGTAGGGCTCGTCCAGCTTGGCTGCCCAAAGAACCTCGTTGATTCCGAGCGCATCCTGACGCAGCTCCGGGCCGAGGGCTATGTGATCGCCCCCGGCTATGACGATGCCGATGTGGTGATCGTCAACACCTGCGGTTTCCTCGATTCCGCCAAGGCGGAGAGCCTTTCCGCCATCGGGGAGGCGCTGGAAGAGAATGGCCGGGTGATCGTCACCGGCTGCTACGGCATCGAGGACGCAGCGATCCGCAAGGCGCATCCTTCCGTGCTCGCCATCACGGGACCGCATCAATATGAGGCGGTGGTGAAGGCGGTGCATGAGGCGTTGCCACCCGTTCACGATCCCAAGATGGACCTGGTGCCGCCGCAGGGCCTGCATCTCACGCCCAAGCACTATGCCTATCTCAAGATTTCAGAAGGCTGCAACAACCGCTGCTCTTTCTGCATCATTCCGTCGATCCGCGGTGATCTGGTTTCGCGGCCCGCTGCAGCAGTGCTCTATGAGGCGGAACGATTGGTGAAGGCGGGCGTCAAGGAACTGCTGGTCATCTCTCAGGACACGTCGGCCTATGGCGTTGATGTGAAATATGCGGCCTCGAAGTACAGGAGCCGTGAAGTGCGCGCAAAGTTCTTCGATCTCGCCAAGGAGCTGGGCGATCTCGGCGCCTGGGTGCGGCTGCACTATGTCTACCCCTACCCTCACGTGGATGATGTGATCCCGCTGATGGCGGAAGGGAAAGTGCTTCCCTATCTCGATATTCCTTTCCAGCATGCCTCGCCTACGGTGCTCAAGGCGATGCGGCGGCCGGCAAACCAGGAGAAGGTGCTGGAGCGGCTCGCCAAGTGGCGGGTGATGTGCCCGGATATTGCCGTGCGTTCGACTTTCATTGTGGGTTTTCCCGGCGAGACCGATGAGGATTTCGAATATCTGCTGCAGTGGCTGAAAGAAGCGCGGCTCGAGCGCGTGGGTTGCTTCAAGTATGAGCCCGTGTCAGGTGCCGTTGCCAATGACCTTGGCCTGCCGCAGGTGCCTGATGAAGTGAAGGCCGAACGTTACGCCCGCTTCATGGAGGCGCAGCAGGCCATTTCGCGAGATGTATTGCGGGGCAAGATCGGCCGCGAAATCAATGTGCTGGTCGATGAAATTGACGCAGAGAATGAAGAGGCCGTGGCGCGCTCGCCATGGGATGCGCCGGAGATCGACGGCAATGTGTTCATTCCCGGCGCTGTGGATTTGAAGCCTGGGGACATGGTGAAAGTGCGCATCACCGATGCTGAGGAATATGACTTGGTGGCGGAAAAGATCTGACAGGTTGCTGAAAAACTCCGTGTACAGACTACCGCACCCTTCGAGGCCGCTTCGCGGCACCTCAGGGTGAGGTAGGTATTTAGTAAACCTCATGCTGAGGTGCTTGTGCAAAGCACAAGCCTCGAAGCATGGGCTGCAGGATCGTCTTTTCAGTAGCCCGTTAAAAATCCCTACCCTCGACAAAGAAGCCATAGAGGCTGGTGAGGAAAGTCACCGTGAAGATGGTGACGAACCAACTGACAAGCTGCTGAACAACAGAAGCGACGAATGCGCCTGGCCCGCCGCTGCCGGCGCCGAGCAGAACCGCAAAACCACCCAGCAATGTTCCGATCAGCAAGGCGGCGATGATGACGATGACGCCCGCCATGCAGAGCTGCAGCGAACTGCCTGTTGTTTTCGCCAGTGCTTCCCTCATGGTGAAGCCGTCATTGCCGATGGCGATGGCGGGCAGTTTCACCATCAGGCGATAAGACAAAGGAATGGCAAAGAGACCGGCTGCCGCCATGGTGAGGCCGCTTGCGGCGCCAGCGCCCAAGCCGATCACGACAGTTGCGAGGGAAACCACCGCCACAAGCGGAATGCTCGCCACGGTGACAATCAGGACCACGAGAAGCGTGTTGCCGAAATAACGCCAGACAACCCTGTCCAGCCGCAGGCGGGTCATGCCCTGCGGTATTTCATCCATCAGGATGTAGCGGTGCCAGCTGACGGCGATTGAAGAAAAGACCAGCATGGACAGCGCACCGAGCGCCAACAAGCCCAGGGCAGTCTGGCCATTGCGGGCGATCGCAGCAGGATCGGTTGCTTCCGGATCGATGTGCGGCAGCAGAAAATCGGCGGCGAGGCCGAGCGGCAGCAGAAGCGCCAGCCACGGCCAGCTCACATGCCAGGCAAATCTGATGTTGTTGAGGACCGAGCGCAATGCATGGCTCAACACGCCGAAGACGGGAAGCTTTCTCATTTTGGCTTTGCGACCTTCGCCGGCAGGGTGCGCTCGCCTTCAAACATGTAGTCTCGCGTCAGCGGCAAGGCGCGCGCGTCCTTCGTGAGTTGCAGTTGGAAATTCATATGCTTGCCATGACTGAAAGAAAGCTCGCTGGCAATCA
>JBIOWL010000386.1:0-5884 GCA_044868645.1 Aestuariivirga sp. | reverse complement strand
AGGAGGGCGATCTCGTCATCTTTTCCGCCCGCACTATTCCGGGCAATGAGAAGGACGTGAGCGCCGTCATCAACAATCTTGCCAAGCTTTCAATCGAAGTGATCACTGCCGATGATGCGCTGGTCCATTCCTCCGGCCATCCGCGCCAGGGCGAGTTGAAGCTCATGTATGAATGGCTGAAACCGAAGGCCGTGATCCCCATGCATGGCGAACCGCGCCATTTGCTGGCCCACGCCAAATTTGCCCAAAGCTGTGGCATCAAAGAAACCCTGATCCTGGAGGACGGCAAGATCGCCCGCCTCAGCCCCCATCCGATCGAAAATGTGGATGAGGCCTATGCCGCGACACTGCATGTGGATGGCAAGCTGGTGGTTGCGGGAACCGATGGCCCCGCCAAAGAACGGCGCAAACTTTCATTCGTCGGCATCATCGTGGTTGGCCTTGCCGTCGATGACCGCCATCAATTGGCTGACGATCCGCAGGTGATCCTTGATGGCGTGCCCAAAGGGCTGCAGGAAGAACTGGAAGAAGCCGTGGAAGCCGCCTTCGATTCCATGCCCAAGCCCCGCCGCAAAGAGGACGAGGTGATTGCAGAAACGATCCGCTCTGCCATCCGCCGCGCCGCCGAAACGGCCTGGGGCAAGAAGCCGGTCGTCAAGGTGCTGGTGACGCGCGTTTAAGTCAGCGGCAGGATGGTGATTTCGACGCGGCGATTCTGGGCCTTGCCGACAGCCGTGGTGTTGGAAGCGATCGGTTCCTGCTCGCCGCGGCCTTCCACCGAGAAGCGGTTCGGATCAAGCCGCTGGGCCGAAAGGTAACGCGAAACCGACGCCGCGCGGCGGCGCGACAGATCATAGTTGTAGTCTTCCGAGCCATCGCCATCGGTGTGGCCGACGACATCGATCAGCGTCTGGTCGAATTCCTGGAACACCAGGGCCACGGAGTTGAGCGTGTCATAGAATTGCGGCTTCACGTCCGACCGGTCCGTGTCGAAGGTGATGTTGGAGGGCATGTTGAGCACGATATTGTCGCCGACGCGCGTCACCGATACGCCGGAATCCTGCAGGCGCTCGCGCAGCTTTGCTTCCTGGTTGTCCATGTAAAGGCCGACGCCGCCGCCCGCCAGCGCACCGATACCGGCACCAATGAGGGCCGCTTTCCGCGTCTTGACCGAGGTGGTGGCGCCAAGGAGCGCGCCCGCTGCGGCGCCAACCGCCGCGCCGGTTCCCGCGCCCAGGAGGCCCTTCGAGACCTGTTCTTCGCCCGTGTAGGGGTTGGTGGTGCAGGCCGAGAGCAGGAGCGCTGCCGCGGAAGCGCAAATCATGGCGTGTTTCATCAAATCGAATCCCAAATGTCCGGGCTGAATCGTGGCCTCTTGTGGCAAGATTGCGGTTAACAATAGGTTATTTGCGGGCGGGACTAACGGGACAATTCACTCCTGCTGAAGTGCTCCGCGCAGTGGAGACGTCTTCGAGGCTGCTCTCGCCTTGGAGAAGCTGAAGCTTCGCTTCTGCGTAGCCAGGTCGCAATACCTCAGTATAAGCCTCGCATCTTTTGCGCCCGCGCCTCCTCCGCAAAGGCATAGCTGCGCCATCCACAGGCGGAGGCGCTGTGGATGGCGTGCAATCCGGTGACGGCCCTTTCAAGAGGTGTCCGGTTTCGGCTCCGCCAGAACGCCCATCGCAAAACTGTGGCACTCGGCAAGGATGAAATCGACGTCAGCCTGAGGTTTCTTGCGGTAGCCCGGCGGCGCACCAGGGCGGAGCGGCGCGATGAAAGTAAGCGGCTTTTTTTGTTCGCGCCGCGCCTGCCAGCGCAGGAGACGTTTGGCCTGGCGCGGCAGATCGTCGAGCGCCGCCGTAAACGCGCCGAGGCGCAGTCTGAGATGGCGGGCGTCCACCTGCCGTTCCGGTTCCCGTGTCGGGAGCATGGGCAGGGGCCGCTGAAAGAGCGGGATCAGGGGCGGATCGGGTGCGATCACATAAACCCGTGGCGCATGCCTGGCGTAAGTGACGCGCCGCTGCCCAAAGCGCTTGCGCGGATCGAAGAGCTGGAAAGTGATGCTGGCGGGGGCGGGGCCAGCGCGCTCCTTCCGCTCGCGAGGGGCAGAGGCGGGGCGTGATGGCGAAGCCGCGAGTGTCACATCGCGCGCGACGATGACAATGAGGCGGCGGAGCGCCGACTCCGCCGGCCGCAGCACCCGCAGGATGGCGCTGTGAATGGCGCGCGGCAGCATATGCGTATCCTTCCCGCAATGGCGCGCGAGGAGCGCCAGAAGCGGCGCGATAATGGCCTTCAATGCCGCGCTGTTGCGCGTGACGGCAGCCTTCCAGATTTCCGGCCCGGTATGGAACATAACAAGAACATAGACCTAGGTGTTATGTCCTGTCAAGGGGAGGATTTCTTATGTCTCGCGGTGAATGCGGCGACAGCAAAGGGAAGAAGTCAAATGCACTCTCACCGTCATTCCCGCAGTTCCCTAGATCGGCGCGTCGAGCGCGCCCGAGGAGACAGTGGGGTGGTACTTCCGCCCGCTCTGATGTTGTTTGAGCGTTTAGATCCAATCCAACTTCCTCCATCGGCGGGCTTGACCCGCCGACCCAGAGGGACGCTTGAGCCCGCGACGGAATCTGTTCGTATCATCGTCTTTCCAGCTGGGAGGCGATCATGTTACGGGGTTACGTCTACATTCTGGCCAGCAAGCGGAACGGGACACTGTACACCGGATCCACCAACAACCTGTTTGGCCGCATACAGGCCCACCGCGAAGGAAGAGGTTGTGAATTCACCGCAAAATACAATGTGACAATGCTCGTCTGGTACGAGGAGCATGAACTGGTCACAGCAGCCATTCAGCGCGAAACGAGCATCAAGCGCTGGAGGAGGTCATGGAAGCTGGCATTGATTGAAAAAGACAATCCCGGCTGGAAGGACCTGTTCCTCGACATGATGTGACACGCACTACACGCGTGGAAAGCCTGGGTCGGCGGGTCAAGCCCGCCGATGGAGAGATTGAAGTACGCCCACCTTTGACTCTCGTCTGCCAACGGGCCTAGCCTTCTCTCGCCGGGGTGTCAGTCAAGACCAATAGGGGAGGACGTGACATGAAGTGCATTTACCTCGTCAACTATGCAGCATCGGGCATGAAGGGCGTCATGCAGGGCTCGGACCGTGAGGCTGCCGCAAAAGCCCTGGTGGAAAGCCAGGGCGGCAAGCTCATCAATTTCATGTTCACGCGCGGGAAATATGACGTGGCCGTCACGGTCGACGTGCCGAACCAGGCCGCAGGCCTGGGCGTTGTCATGTTGCTGCGCGCCAGCGGTGCCTTCAGCGATGTCTTGGTGCTGGAGGAAGTGGACGTGAAGGCCATCGTTGCCGCCGCTCAGAAGGCATCCAAGGACTATAAGCCGCCGGGATAGCGCCTACTTCGTCACCCCGGCGAAAGCTTCGTGACACTCACCCTTCTCCTCTGGAGAAGGTGGCATTCGCGCAGCGAATGCCGGATGAGGTCCTTCGCTGTGACCTCACCCGCCCCCGGACTTTGTCCGGGGGCACCCTCTCCAAAGGAGAGGGGTGGACTAACTTCGCCCTTGCACGGGATGACGGCATTTGATGGAGCGTTACTCCGCTGCTTCCTTCTTGATGTCTTCGGGGATCAAGAAGCCGCCGGATTGGCGTGCCCACAGGGCGGCATAGATGCCCTTCTTCTTTTTCAGAAGCTCGGCATGCGTTCCTTCCTCTACGACGCGGCCCTTGTCCATGACGACGAGCCTGTCCATGGCTGCAATGGTGGAGAGCCGGTGCGCTACGGCAATCACCGTCTTTCCTTCCATCAGCGCATAGAGGTTTTCCTGGATCGCCGCTTCAACTTCTGAGTCAAGCGCCGACGTTGCCTCATCGAGAATGAGGACCGGCGCGTTCTTCAACAGCACGCGGGCAATGGCGACGCGCTGGCGCTGGCCGCCGGAGAGCTTGACGCCGCGTTCGCCTACATGGGCATCATAACCTTTGCGACCATTGGGATCGACGAGATTGGCGATGAACTCAGAGGCGTGGGCCTTGTCGGCTGCGGCCTCGATGTCGGCCTGTGTCGCATCCGGCATGCCATAGCGGATGTTGTCCCTTACCGAGCGGTGGAGGAGGGAGGTATCCTGCGTGACGACGCCGATGGAGGCGCGCAGGCTTTCCTGCGTCACCTCTGCGATGTTCTGCCCGTCGATGCGGATTTCACCCGAGGCAAGGTCATAGAATCGCAACAGAAGGTTGGCGAGCGTGGATTTTCCCGCACCCGAACGGCCGACAAGGCCAACCTTTTCACCGGGCTTGATGGTGAGCGTGAGGCCAGCGATCACTTCATGACCGACCGCAACGGCCTTGCCATAGTTGAAATGAACGCGATCGAAGACGATCTCGCCCTTCGAGACGGCAAGCGGCAGGGCGCCCGGCGCATCCTTCACCAGGTATTCGCGCGCCACCACTTCCACGCCATCCTTCACCACACCGAAATCTTCAAAGAGGCCGGCGATTTCCCACAGCATCCAATGGGCCATGCCGAGCATGCGGTAGACAAGGCCGACCGAGAAGGCGATGGCGCCCACCGTGATGGCATTGGTGTGCCACAGCCATACGGCAAGGGCGGCGGTCGAGGTAAGGAGGAGTCCGTTGATGAGGTTCAAGACCAGATTCATCATGGTTGAGACGCGCATGGAGTCATAGACGCTCTGCAGCATCCACTGCATGCCTTCCCGGGCATAGTCATCTTCGCGGCTGGCATGGGCGAAGAGCTTCACCGTCGGCATGTTGGTGTAGGTGTCGACCACGCGGCCCGTGACCAGCGAGCGCATGTCGGCCTGCTTTTCCGAAAGCTTGCCGAGGCGCGGCACGAAATAGCGCATGGTGATGCCATAGAGCACCAGCCAGACAATCAGCGGCGCGGCGAGCCGCCAGTCGTTTGCCGCGAAGGAGACGATGGCGGAGATCAAGAACACCACCACCCAGGCGATGACCTGCGTCAGTTTCATCACCGTGTCGCGCACGCCGATTGCAGACTGCATCACTTAGGTGGCGACGCGGCCGGCAAATTCATTGTGGTAGAACTCCATGGACTGGCGCAGCATGTAGCGGTGGGCCATCCAGCGCACGCGCATGGCGTAGTTGCCGCGCAGACCCTGGTTCTCCACCGCATCGGCCAGTGCTGAGAGAATGGGGAGGACGATCAGCGCAAGCCCGCCGTAAACGAGAAGTTCAGTGAGATGCTGTTCGAAGAAGGTGGCGCGTTCGGCGCCCGTCAGTGTGTCGACGAGCGTTCCCAGGAAGGCGAAGACGCGCACCTCCATGATGGCGATCACCACAGAAAGGAACAGCCCAAACGCCAGCAGCGGCACGAAGGGCCGCGTATAGTGCCAGATGAAGCCCCACACAGTGGGGTATGGCTTTTCCGGCGCATCGGGCGGGAACGAGGAGACGCGCTCCTCCAGCCATGTGAACAGCCAGTTGAACATCGGTTTCAAAATCAGGGAAGCGCGGTGACCGGCGCAATTCCAATACGGTACCGGCCGCTAAAGCGGCTCAGCCCTCCAATATAGTGGGGTTTGAAGGAGAGGGCAACCGCCCCATGCCTGCGATGAAGCTGGATCTGTGTTTCACTTTGGCAATGGAAGTCATGACAGCATCAAACTGTGGGAGAGGGAATCCATTCCATTTTCCTCCATCGGCGGGCTTGACCCGCCGAACCAGTATTCAGTTCCAGTGATTGGTTTCGATCATTTGCGCGATAAAAATATCGAATGTCTTTGCGCGAAAAAAGTCTGGGTCGGCGGGTCAAGCCCGCCGATGGAGGAAAATGGAATGGATTCCCTCTCCCACAGTTTGATACCTGTCATGA
>JBIOWL010000385.1:0-4455 GCA_044868645.1 Aestuariivirga sp. | reverse complement strand
GGTGCCGCAGGCGGCGCTCGACAGCAATGGCGGCGGAGATGGCGATATAGACAACACAGCATCTTCTTCCACCACTTATAATGGATCGCCGGTGAACAGCAGCGCCAACGCTGCGGTGGCGTTGGTGATCACGCCGGGACTTTTGATCGACAAGAGCGCCAGCACGGCAGGTCCCGTCAATGCCAATGATAACTACAGTTACACATTCAGGGTGAGGAACATAGGCAATGTCACTCTCACAAGCATCAGCGTGAATGATATCTTCAGTGGCTATGGCGTGCCGCCGGTGCCCGGAAGCGAAACCATGTTTGCCGATGCCGCCCCGCTGGGAGATTCGACAGACAGCATTGCCAATGGTTCGTGGGACGTGCTGGCGCCCGGCGATGAGATTGAATTCACTGCCGCTTATACCGTAGTTCAGGGCGATATCGACAATCCATAAGTCCGTCGCTATGGCAGAACCATGGATACGGCTCTCCTGGAGATGAAGGCGCAAACGCGCAAGGAGGCGGCAAAATTGCGCCGCAACGCCCATGAGGCGGTGAAGAATGAAGCGCCGCTGCTGCTTGCTTCCCATCTCTTTCCGGTCACGCCGAAAGCAGGCGCCTCCATTGTTTCGGCCTTCTTTCCCTATCAAAGCGAAATCGATGCGCGGCAGCTGCTGGGGAAGCTGGCGGGCGAGGGCTGGACCACATGCCTTCCCATCGTGATTGCGCTGGGACAGCCGCTCATGTTCCGGCGCTGGATGCCGGGCGAGCCAACCGTGCCGGGCGTCTGGAATATTCCGCGGCCCACCGATGCGGCGGAGGAAGTGGAACCCGATGTGCTGATGGTGCCGATGCTGGCGTTTGACAGGAAGGGCTACCGGCTTGGTTATGGCGGCGGCTTCTATGACCGTACGCTGGAGATGTTGCGGAAGAAGAAAGACATCGTGGCGATCGGTGTTGCCTATGCGGCACAGGAAATGAGCAGCGTTCCTCATGGCGCTCATGACCAGCCACTTGATTTCATCATGACAGAGAAAGGCGTCATTGCGTGCGATTGATCTTCCTGGGCGATGTGGTGGGCAAGACCGGGCGGGAAGCTATTGCGCAGCACTTGCCAGCGATGCGCGCCCGTTACCTCCCTGACGTTGTGGTGGTGAATGGCGAGAATGCCGCCCATGGTTTCGGCATCACGGAAGAGATCTATCTGGGCCTGCGAGAAGCGGGGGCCGATGTGGTGACGCTCGGCAATCATGCCTTCGACCAGCGTGAGGCGCTCGTCTTCATTGAAAGGGAAGAACGCCTGCTTCGTCCGGTGAATTGGCCGGGGTCATGTCCGGGGCGCGGGGCGACGCTTGTCGATACTGCAAACGGGCGGCGCGTGCTGGTGATCAATGCCATGGGGCGGGTGATGGTGGAGCCGGTGCTGGATGATCCGTTCCCCGCCGTGGAGCGCGAGATCGAGACCTGCAAGCTCGGCCGTGATTGCGATGCCATTCTCATGGATTTTCATTGCGAAGCGAGTTCCGAGAAGATGGCGATGGGACATTTCTGCGATGGCCGTGTTTCGCTTGTTGTGGGCACGCACACGCATACGCCTACGGCAGATCACATGATCCTTCCCGGCGGCACTGGTTACATGACCGATGCGGGGATGACGGGCGATTATGACTCGGTCATCGGCATGGACAAGGCGGAACCCTTGCAGCGCTTCCTGCGCAAACTGCCCATCGAACGCATGAGGCCAGGAGAAGGCGAGGCGACTGTCTGCGGTGTTGCCGTGGAGACGGATGATGCAACGGGGCTTGCGGTGAAGATCGCGCCCATCCGCGTGGGCGGCAGGCTGTCGCAGGTGGATGTGGCGTTTTGGTAGTTTTTGTTTCGTCATCCCGTGCAAGCGAAGCGCGACACGGGACCCCCTGAATCGGTTCCATGCGGCATGCTGCAGTTGACAAGGGCTCAATGGGCCCCGGCTTCTCGCCTTGGCGAAGCTGAAGCTTCGCTTCGGCGCAGCCAGGTCGCCGGGGTGACGATTTGAAAGGCGTGGGTTATTTCCGGCGGACGAAGGCCGGGAGCGGCGTTGCCACTTCGATGTCCGCGGCGCCCTTCAGCTTGTGCAGAAGCTGGGTAGCGCGGGAAAGACGGGCGTTGGCTTCTTCGGTCTGGCGGTTGAGTTCGGCAATGCCGGCACGCTCAAATTCGCGGGCGGCTGCCGCGCTGGTGTCGGCTAGAGTTGAGATTGAAGCAAAGAGTCGTCCGGGAGGTGCTGCTTCCGCCAAGGGCCTTACCTTTCTCAGGGCAGCAGCACCCGCCACACCTGCGGCTTCGCCGCCGAAGGTGAAACTTTCAATTGCCGGTTTTGCTGCCGCCGTCATGGTACACACTCCACTCACACACTGAACGCCCCTTCATGGTGAATGAGCACTGTTAATACGGAGTTAAATCCAGTGCTTGTCCGGAGTTACGGGGGGTGGCTATAAGCCCGGCAAATGACGATTTGAGGACAAGATGGCGGGCCATTCGCAATTCAAGAACATCATGCACCGGAAGGGCAGGCAGGATGCCCAGAGAGCAAAGCTTTTTGCCAAGCTTTCCCGCGAGATCACCGTGGCGGCAAAGGCCGGCCTTCCCGATCCCGATGCCAATGCGAGGCTCCGCCTTGCCATCCAGAATGCGCGTGCCGAAAATCTGCCCAAGGACAATATCGAGCGGGCCATCAAGAAGGCAACGGGCGGTGATGCCGAGAACTATGAGGCTGTGCGCTATGAGGGCTACGGGCCGGGTGGAGTTGCGGTGATCGTCGAGGCCTTGACCGACAACAGATCGCGCACCGCGCCAGCGTTGCGGTCACTCTTTGCGAAGTTCGGCGGCAATCTGGGTGAGACGGGCTCCGTCTCCTTCATGTTCAACCGGGTGGGCGAGATCATCTATCCCAAGCTCAAGGCTTCAGCCGATGCCATGCTGGAAGCGGCCATCGAGGCGGGCGCCGATGATGTGGCGAGCGATGATGCGCATGTGGTGACCTGCGCTTTCGAAAGCATCCATGAAGTTTCACACGCGCTCGCACAGAAATTCGGTGAGGCGGAATCCGTCAAGATCGTCTGGAAGCCCAATGTGATGACGGCGCTCGATGCCGAAAAGGCGGAGAGCCTGCTCAAGCTCGTGGAAGCGCTGGACGAGGATGATGACGTGCAAACAGTCTTCAGCAATGCCGACATTCCTGAAGACGTGATGGCCAAGCTGCATGCGGCATGATGGCAGCCGATGGCCAGACACCAGCTCAATCCAGCACGCTTCTACAACACGATAGGCACCCATGCGCCCGCTTTGACTGTCGCGAGCGGCGACACGGTGATTGCGCAGACGCTTGATGCCCATGGCTTTGATGGCGAGGGCAAGCAGCGCGGACATGATCCGAACCCGATGACCGGGCCGATTGCGGTTTCGAATGCGGAGCCGGGTGATATGCTGGCGGTTGAGATCAAGAGCATTTCGCCTGTGTGTTCGACGGGCTGGACGCGATCGGGTCTTGCCTGGAATGTGGTTGATCCGGCGCTGGTGCGCGAGATGCCGCCACGTGACAAAATCATCTGGGCCGTTGACCGCAATAAGGGCGAGGCATCGCTTTCGGAGCCCACTTCCGTGTTGAAGAACTGGTCCATGGCACTGGACCCGATGATCGGTTGTTTCGGCGTGGCGCCAGCCGATGGCGAGGCGATTTCAACAGCGACTTGCGGGCATCATGGCGGCAATATGGACTACCGCTTGTTCCGCGCCGGAACGACTGCCTATTTCCCGGTGAGCGTTGCCGGCGCGTTGTTTTTTCTTGGCGATGCCCATGCGTTGCAGGGCGATGGTGAGATCGCGGGCACCGGCATCGAGATGCCTGCCGAGATCGAGGTCGAATTGCGCTTGATCAAGGGCCAGCCGATTTCCTGGCCGCGTGGCGAGACCGATGAGTTCATTTTCACGGTGGGCAATGCGCGGCCGCTGGAGCAGGCGCTGCAGCATGCAACGAGCGAGATGCTGCGCTGGCTTGAGAGCGATTTCCGGCTGGACCGGGTGAGTGCGGCGCATGTGCTGGGCATGGCGGTGCGCTATGATATCGGCAATGTCTTCAATCCGGCTTTCACGGTGGCGTGCCGGCTTGAAAAGTCTGTTGTCGCGCCCTTCGCGCGCAGGGCGTAATCTTGTCCGATGGTGAGAATCATCGGGCTTGATCCGGGCCTGCGCAACACGGGCTGGGGCGTCATCGAGGCGGAAGGAGCGCGGCTCATTTATGTGGCAGATGGCGCTGTTCATTCCAACGCAGATGCGCCGCTGGCCGAGCGGCTGCTGCAGATCCATAGCCAAGTGCTGGCGGTGCTGAAGGAGTTCGCACCCGACGAAGCCGCAATCGAAGAAACTTTTGTCAATGTGGATGCGCGGGCCACGCTGAAACTGGGGCAGGCGCGGGGGGCTGTGATGATGG
>JBIOWL010000384.1:0-5328 GCA_044868645.1 Aestuariivirga sp. | reverse complement strand
CTCCCGCCATTCTCGGCGTGCGGCCGGAGCACATCCGCGTCAATACGAACAAGGAAGATGGTGCATCGGAGGCCTTCAAAGGCATCGTCGACATTGTCGAACCGATGGGTTCCGACAGCCTGGTGTGGCTCAAGGTAGAGGGACAACAACTCTCTGCACGCGTTGAATCAAACCAGCATTTTGATCCGGGGCAAAAAGTGGACGTGCGCTTCCGCATCAACCTGGCTTCGGTCTTTGATGAGGCTTCAAGCGAACGCCTCTAGAGACAAAACAGAACACTGCAGACGAAAATTCCGAGGAGATTACCCATGCCCAAGCGCGTTTCATTCCAGCTCTATTCCGCCCGCAAATTCGGGGCTTGGGAGCCGATCATCGAGCATATTGTCAAGTGCGGGTATTCGGAAGTTGAAGGCTTCGGTGGCATCTATGACGAACCGGAAAAGCTCCGCGAACTCCTCGACAAGAACGGCCTTTCCATGCCGACGGGCCATTTCTTTCCTCTCGACATTTTCGAAAAGGAGAAGAAACGGGTGTTGAAGATCGCCAAGACGCTGGGCATGCGCTCGCTTTATTGCCCCTTCATTCCGCCGGACAAGCGCCCGAAGAACGGCGCCGGTTGGAAAGCCTGGGGTAAGAGGCTTGGCGAAGTCGGCAAATGGATGCGTGACGAAGGCTATGGCTTCGGCTGGCACAATCACGACTTCGAGTTCATCAAGCTGAAGGATGGTTCAATGCCCCACGAGCGCATTTTCGAAGGCGGGCCCATGCTCGATTGGGAATGCGACATCGCCTGGGTGGCTTTCGCCAAGCAGAATCCGGTGAAATGGATCAAGGCCTATGGCGACCGCATCACCGCAGTTCACATCAAGGACAATGCACCGAAGGGCGAGAACCTGGACCAGCACGGCCAGACTGATGTGGGCGCCGGCACCATCGATTGGAAACCCGTTTTCGCAGCACTCAAGAACACGCGCTGCATGAACTATATCGTCGAGCATGATGACCCGAAGGATTTCAAGTCCTTCGCCAAGCGCTCGTTTGATTTCATTTCGAAGCAATAAACCCCGTGAGTTCGTCATTCCCGCGAAGGCGGGAATCCAACTTGAGGCTAACCGGAATTTGAAAGTTGGACCCCCACCTCCGCGGGGGTGACGGGATAGAGAAAACAAAGAGGAAAAGATCATGAACAAAGTAATGGGCGTCGGCATCATCGGATGCGGCAATATTTCCTGGGCCTATCTGAAACTGGCCCCACTGTTCAAAGGCATTGAGGTCCGCGCCGTGGCCGACGTCAACATGGCCGCCGCCGAAGCGCGCGCCAAGGAATTCGGCGTCAAGGCGCAAAGCGTGAAGGAACTGCTGAAGAACAAGGACATCGACATTGTGGTGAACCTCACGGTCCCCAACGTGCATTTCCAGGTCTCGAAGCAGATCCTGGAAACGGGAAAGCACGTCTACACCGAAAAACCCATGACATTGTCCTACAAGGACGCTGTGGCGCTGCAGAAGCTGGCCAAGAAGAAGAAGCTGCACGTTGCCGCTGCCCCAGACACCTTCCTTGGCGGATCGCATCAATTGGCGCGCAAGGCCATTGATGAAGGAAAGATCGGCAAGGTTGTCTCCGGCACCTGCCATTTCATGGGGCCGGGCATGGAGATGTGGCACCCCAACCCGGATTTCTTCTTCAAGCCCGGCGGCGGCCCGATCCTTGACATGGGTCCCTATTACATCACCAACCTCGTGAACCTCCTGGGGCCTGTAAAACGCGTGGCGGCACTGGCGGGTACAGGTCGGAAGGAGCGCGTGATCAACAGCCAGCCCAGCAATCCGAGGAACGGTGAGAAGATCAAGGTGACAACGCCAACGACCTATCATGCGCTGCTGGAATTTGCCCAAGGCGCCACCATCACCTTGTCCCTGTCCTGGGATGTCTGGGCCCACAAGCACCAGAACATGGAACTCTACGGCCAGACCGGCGCCATGTTCGTGCCCGATCCCAACTTCTTCGCAGGCGATGTGTTGGTGGCCGGCAGCGACCAGAAGCCCGAAGTGCTTGCGCCTACGGACCACCCGTTCAACAAGCTGAATTGGGGACCCGGCAACAGCCAGACCGATGTGCTCTGGGCCAACTACCGTGCGGCAGGTCTCGCCGACATGGCTGCAGGCATCATGGGCCGGAAGGATATCCGTTGCGACATTTCCCGCGCCGCGCATGTGGTCGATGTGATGACGGCCGTCATGAAGGCAGGCAAGAAGCGCAAATTCATTGAGATCAAGTCGACTTGCACCCGGCCCAAGCCGCTGGGACCTGAGGAGGCAAGGGCTCTGATGAAGTAATTTGGTTTCCCTCCCACAAGGGGGAGGGAGAGGGATTGAAAATGCTCTACAATCGCTGCGGCCGCTCGGGCCTTCTCCTGCCCGCCATTTCCCTAGGACTCTGGCACAGCTTTGGCGATGCCAATGGCCTTGCGGAGAAGCGCAAGCTCTTGCGCCGCGCCTTCGATCTCGGCATCACCCATTTCGATCTTGCCAACAACTATGGCCCACCGCCGGGCAGCGCTGAAACTGCCCTCGGCAAGATTCTGAAACTGGATTTCAAACCGCGCCGCGACGAACTGGTGATCTCCACCAAGGCCGGCTACGAAATGTGGGAAGGGCCCTATGGCGAATGGGGCAGCCGCAAATATCTGATCGCCTCCCTCGATCAGAGCCTGAAGCGGCTGGGCCTGCCATATGTCGATATTTTCTATTCACACCGCTTCGATCCCGATACACCACTGGAAGAAACCATGGGCGCGCTGGATTTTGCGGTGCGTTCGGGCCGCGCGCTTTATGTGGGGATTTCCAACCATCCAGCAGATGCCACGCGCCGCGCCGCGCAAATCCTGCGTGAGCTTGGCACGCCATGCCTGATCCATCAGCCGCGCTACAACATGCTACAGCGCGAACCGGAGCATGAAGGTGTGTTCGACGCCATTGCCCATGAAGGCATGGGCGCCATCGTCTTCTCACCGTTGGCGCAAGGTTTGCTCACCGACAAATATTTGAAGGGTATTCCAAAAGGCAGCCGCGCCACGAAAAGCAAATTCCTGACACCGGACAAGGTCAGCACAGCCGCCGTTCAAACGGCATCGCGGCTCAACGATATTGCCAAGAAGCGCGGCCAGACACTCGCGCAAATGGCCCTGACCTGGGTGCTGCGCCTGCCGGCGGTAACGTCCGCGCTGATGGGAGCAAGCAAAGTAGCACAGATTGAAGATGCCGTGGCGGCTATGAAATTTGAGCCGCTTTCAGCGGAGGAATTGGTCGAGATCGAAAAGGTTCTCGCCTCAGGCTGAGCTGATCCGCGCGATCGCCTTTTCCTGCAGGTTTCCGGGCAGCATCTGCATGAATTCGATGCGGTTGCCGTCCGGGTCACGCACCCAGCATTGCAGATTGCCATCGAGCCCAAGCTTCTTGGGCCGCCAGATCGGAATGCCTTCCGCCTCAAGATTCGCGATCATTTTGTCGATGTCCGGCACCTGCAGGCAGATGTGGTTGACGGCAACGGCATCATCCGCCGGTCCTTCGCCGCCTTTCCCATTGGGAAAGATTTCTACGAATTGCGTGTCGGTGATGCGCAGGTAAACAAGCAACTGACCATTATCGAGGGTGAGCCGCAGCATCTCCTGGAAACCGAGCTTTTCCCGGTAAAAATCCAGCGTGCGGTCAAGATCGGCGACCTTCAACGCCCAATGGGCAATGGAAGAAATATTGTGTGCCATGGCCTAGCTCCTAGCTGCCCAGTTAATGCCACGCCGGAGCATCGTCGCCATTTCCGGCACCTGGAATTCGGACGACACATGACCCAGCGATGAATAGAACACGCGGCCCTTGCCGTGTTTGCGTTTCCACACCACGGGCATGATCACGCCCTTGATCCAATATGCATGTTCACTGCCGAAGGTGGTGGTCGCCAGCACTTGGTTCGATGGATCGACATGCATGTAATACTGCTCGGAACGGTAGGGAAATCTGTTGATCCCTTTGGTGATGGAGTCGCCCGTATCGAGGACGTCCACATGATAGTCGATGATGTTGCCGGGATGCGCCACCCATTGCCCGCCCACCATGAACTGGTAGTCCACATTTTCGCGGAAGGCATCGGCCATGCCGCCATGGTGTCCACCTAACCCCGTGCCTGCCTCGATGGTCTTGCACAGATTGGCCGCTTCTTCCTTCTCGATCTTCGACATGGTGAAGACAGGAACGATGAGATCGAAACGCGAAAGATCGGGATCGGCAAAGGCCTTCGTTTCCGTTGCGACCGTGACCTCGAACCCATCTTCCGTCAGCCAGCTTTTGTAGATCGCGGCGCATTTGTCGGGCTCATGGCCGTCCCATCCACCCCAGACGATCAGGGCCTTTCTCATTTCAAATGCCTTTTCCGTCGCGGCCGATGGTGGCGATGCGCAGCATGTTGCTGGTGCCGGGTGTGCCGATGGGAACACCCGCAGTGATCAGGATGCGGTCGCCCGGTTTGGTGAAACCCTCGCGTGTTGTCACCTCGCCCGCATTTGTGAACATCTCGTCGATCGACTGGGCATCAGGCACCAGCACACAATGGGTGCCCCAGACGAGAGCGAGCTTCCGGGCCGTATGGGCAATGGGCGTAAGCGCCAGTATCGGCACATTTGGCCGTTCTCGCGCCACGCGAAGCCCCGTTGAGCCCGTTCCCGTGTAGCAGACAATGGCTGGAAGCTTGAGCGTTTCGGCGATGGTGCGGGCCGCAGCCGAAATGGCGTCCGCCGCAGTTGCTTCGGGCACGCTGCGCTGGGCGTGGATGATGTTGCCATAGAGGCTGTCGCGTTCCACTTCCTGGGCCACCCGGTCCATGGTTTGCACCGCCTTTTCCGGCCATTTGCCGGAAGCGCTCTCGGCCGAGAGCATGACGGCGTCGGCCCCTTCATAAACCGCCGTTGCCACGTCCGACACCTCTGCACGTGTTGGCACGGGCTCTGTCACCATGCTTTCCAGCATTTGTGTAGCGACAACAACCGGCCTGCCATAGCGCCGCGCCGCCCGCGTGATCTGCTTTTGCAGGGAAGGCACCGCTTCAATCGGCAATTCGACACCAAGATCGCCGCGCGCCACCATGATGCCGTCGGCCTGTTTCAGGATGTCATCCAGCACGGTGAGAGCCGAAGGCTTCTCGATCTTGGCCATGACGGATGCGCGGCCCGCCACAAGCTTCTTGGCCTCTGCCACGTCTTCCGCCCGCTGTACGAAGGACAGGGCAATCCAGTCGACGCCGACGGTTGCCGCAGCTTCAAGGTCGGCGCGGTCCTT
>JBIOWL010000383.1:0-7132 GCA_044868645.1 Aestuariivirga sp. | reverse complement strand
GATCTGTTGCAGGGTGAGGGGTGCCGCGAGCCTCGCCTTGCCGTCTCCCGCCGCACCATCAAGCTGCGCGATGGCAAGCCATTCGGATTTGCCGAGCGAGTCATGTTCGGCCAGAACCGCACCCGCGCCTGACGCCATGAGGTAGCGCTGGCCTGCTCCGCGCTTTCTGGCGATGCGGTCGGGGTAGGCGAGCGCAATCAGAACGCCGGTCGGTATTTCGGCAGTGTCCTTCGAGAGCCTTGCCGTTTCCCTGATCTGGCGCGCTGCCTGCCTGATGCGGTCCCTTGCAGCGCCACGGAGGAGACGTAGACGATGCTCGACATCGGCGGTGGTATCGCGGGGGAGGCCATCACGCTCGCTCAGAAAAGCAGCAAGTTCCGCCGCACTCTCTCCCGCACCCAGTTCCTCGCCCTTTACCACCATATGGGCAAGGCGAGGGTGAAGCGGCAGATCGCCCATGCGCTTGCCAAGCGTGGTGATGCGACCATCCGCGCCCAGCGCCTCCAGTTGCTTCAAGAGGTCCTGGGCCTGTGAGAAGGCAGCCTTCGGTGGCTCTTCAAACCATGGCAGACCATCGGGTGTGGTAACGCCCCAATTGGCAAGATCAAGCACAACACCCGCCAGGTCAGCCTGATGGATTTCCGGCTCGTCATGGGGCGCGAATGCTTTTGTTTCAACTTCCGGCCAGAGCCGATAACAGTGGCCCGGACCCAAGCGTCCGGCACGGCCCTTGCGCTGTTCGGCGGAGGCTTGCGACACGCGCACGGTTTCAAGTGCCGTCATGGCGCTGGCCGGATCAAATTTCGGCACACGCTTGAAACCGACATCAATGACAGCTTCGATGCCCTCAATGGTGAGCGAGGTTTCCGCGATGGTGGTGGCGAGCACGATCTTGCGGCGGCCATCGGGCGATGGCCTGATCGCCGCATCCTGATCGGCAAGCATCATGGCGCCATAAAGCGGGCGCACATCAACGCCCGAAGGCAAAGATGAAGCGAGAAGCCTTTCCTCTACACGGCGGATTTCTCCTTCGCCAGGAAGGAAGACAAGAATGCTGCCTTTCGTTTCACGCAAGGCGCGTGAAACAGCCTTCACCGTGTCATCGACAATGGTCTGGCGTGCCGCCCTGTCGAGATGAGTGACGGCGACGGGAAACATGCGGCCGTGGGTTTCGATGACAGGCGCATTGCCGAGATGCTTTGACAATGTCTCACTATCGAGCGTTGCCGACATCACCAGAATGCGGAGATCCTCGCGGAGGCCCCGCTGCACGTCAAGCGCCAGTGCCAGTCCAAGGTCGCCATCAAGCGAGCGCTCGTGGAATTCGTCGAAGATCAAGAGGCCCACATCCTTCAGTTCGGGATCGTTCTGGAGCCTTCTTGTCAGGATGCCTTCGGTGACGACTTCGATTCTAGTTTTTGAAGACACTTTGCGTTCAAGCCGCACCGTATAGCCGACCGTTGCGCCCAGCTCTTCGCCGAGCGTATCGGCCATGCGTTTTGCCGCTGCGCGCGCCGCAAGACGCCGCGGCTCCAGCATGACGATCTTGCGCGAACCGAGCCATGGTTCTTCTTTGAGAGCAAGTGGAACGCGTGTGGTCTTGCCGGCGCCGGGTTCTGCCACCAGCACGGCATTGGCGTTGTTCAGCAGTGCTGTCCTGAGACCGGGGACAATACGGTCAACGGGAAATTCCACTGGCGAAAGCTCAGGCAACTTCATGGGCCCAGGGCGGATCAGCGCCAGGGCGGGAGACGGTGACGGCAGCACATTTCATGGCGAAGGCGGCGGCGGCAGAGAGCTGCGCTTCATCAAGCGCGGCAATGGCCCTCTTGGCCAACAGGCCGTGGCGCGACAGATGGGTGAGGAGGCCAGCCGTGAAAGTGTCGCCCGCGCCGACGGTATCCGCGACTTGCACCTTGGGCGCATCGACGGTGAGTGTGTGCTTGCGGGTGAAGATGTCGACGCCGCTGCCGCCACGCGTGACGGCGACCAGTTTTGCGCCAGACTTGAGCCAGGCCTTTGCGGTGGCGGAGATGCCTTTCTTGCCCGTCATCCAGGCGACATCCTCGTCGGACACTTTCACAATGTCGGCGAGGGCGATGAGCCGGGCAAGGCGGGCGAGGTGCTTCTTGCGGTCCTTGATGACGGTCGGCCTGATGTTGGGGTCAAGGGAGATGACGCGGGATTTGGCATTGCGCTTCAGAAGCGTTTCATAGGTTGAACCGCAGGGTTCGGGGATCAGGCTGATGGAACCGAAATGAAGGGCGGCAACAGAGCCAGGCAAGGCAGGAATGTCAGACTTCTCGAGCATGCGTCCGGCAGAGCCCTCATCGATGAAAGAATAGCGGGCATGGCCATCGGTCAATTTTACCAGTGCCAAGGTGGTGTGGCGGTCCTTGCGCTTGAGGAAGCGGGTGGAAACGCCTGCGGCTTCGAGGGCCGCAGCAATGCCGTCACCAAAGAAGTCGGTGGAAATGCCGGCAAAAAGGCCAGTTGCCGTGCCAAGGCGGCCCATGGCGATCGCCGTATTGTAGACCGAGCCGCCATTGAAGGGCTGGTAAACGTCTGCACCATCAGCGTTTTTTCGCGGCAACATGTCAATCAGCGCTTCCCCGCAGCACAGGATCATCCGGCTCTCCCTCTCTGGCCTGATTGTCTAGCCATGCGACCCCGGAATGGCAACAAAGGGCGCAAAAACCCCATTTGCATTGCAGCGCAGCAAAGTGTAGAGGAGCGCTTGAGGTACGTACCTCAAATGGCGAATCTGGCTGGCTTAGCGCGCTTTCCGACCGCGTGGAAACATGCGGTCGAAAAGAATTCGCGCCAAAGTAATATGTTGGAGCAAATTCTTATCGGCCAAGTCTGCAACTTGGTCGGAATTTGCTTTAGCGCCAAATTCCGATTTCAACCGAGACCCAGACTGCATGACTGCCCGCACCATTCCCGTTGACCTTTTCGACCTTGTGATCTTCGGCGCCACGGGCGACCTCGCGCAGCGCAAGCTGCTGCCGGGCCTTTTTCACCGGGATGAGCAGGGACAGATTCCGCCGGGCGCGCGGATCATCGGCACATCGCGGCGGCCCATGAGCGATACCGAATACAGGGCCCTCGCGGAAACTGCCATCAAGTCCCATGTGAAGGGCATCGATGTGGAGAAGCTGAGGGGCTTCCTGTCGCGCCTTTCCTATGTGGCTGCCGAAGCCTCCAAGGACGAAGGCTGGGGGAAACTCGATGCCAAGCTCGGCGAGGATCAATCGCGCATCCGTGTTTTTTACCTCGCCGTCGGCCCTGATCTTTTCGGACCCATCTGCGAGCGTCTGGGCCGCCACGGCATGGTGACACCGAAATCCCGCGTGGTTGTCGAAAAACCCATCGGCAAGGATGGCGCATCAGCCGAAGCCATCAATGACGCGGTGGGCAAGGTGTTCAAGGAAAGCTCGATCTACCGCATCGACCACTATCTCGGAAAAGAGACGGTGCAGAATCTGATGGCGCTGCGCTTTGCCAATGCGCTGTTCGAGCCCTTATGGAATTCGCGCTTCATCGACCATGTGCAGATCACCGTAGCGGAGACGCTGGGTGTGGAAGGCCGCGCCGGATATTACGACACGGCTGGGGCACTGCGCGACATGGTGCAGAATCATATCCTGCAGCTTCTCTGCCTTGTCGCCATGGAGCCGCCGACATCGCCCGATGCCGATGCGGTGCGCGATGAAAAGCTGAAAGTTCTGAAGGCGCTGAAGCCCATTGCGCCAGAGCGGATGGACCAGATCATCGTGCGTGGCCAGTATATGGCAGGGGCCTCGCCGGAAGGCCCGGTTCATGGCTACATCGAGGAGCTTGGCAATTCGCAATCCATGACGGAAACTTTCGTGGCCCTGCGCTGCGAGGTTGGTACCTGGCGGTGGAATTCCGTGCCCTTCTATCTTCGCACGGGAAAGCGCCTGCCCTCACGCGTTTCTGAAATCGTCGTGGAGTTCAAGCCCATTCCGTACAATATCTTCGGCCGCGCCGCTGGCCCTGTATCGCAGAACCGCTTGGTGATCCGCCTGCAGCCCGATGAAGGCGTCAAGCTCTGGCTGATGATCAAGGATCCCGGCCCCGGCGGCATGCGGCTTGCCCATGTGCCGCTCGACATGAGCTTTGCCGATGCCTTCAATGTGCGTAACCCGGATGCCTATGAGCGCCTTATCATGGATGTTGTGCGCGGCAATCAGACGCTCTTCATGCGGCGCGATGAAGTGGCGGCTGCGTGGAAGTGGGTCGATCCCATCCTCGAGTACTGGAGGACGAATGCCGAGCCGCCACGGCCCTATACAGCCGGTACATGGGGACCAGCGGCTTCCGTGGCATTGATCGAGCGCGACGGCAACACCTGGCAGGAGTCGGCCTGAGGTGATCGCGGAACGGCATCACTTCGCCAATCGCCAGGAACTGGCGGATGGACTTGCATCGGCCGTGGCTGCCGCGCTGTCACGGGTGATCAGTGAGAAGGGACACGCCGTGCTGGCTGTCTCGGGTGGTACGACACCTGCCCTGTTTTTCGATTGTCTCTCGCAGAGTGACATCTCCTGGAACAAGGTGACTGTGACGCTGGTTGATGAGCGACAGGTTGGCGAGGACAGTTCCCGTTCCAATGCAAGGCTCGCAAAAATGTCTCTGCTGAGGAACAATGCGGCGAAAGCGAAATTCGTTCCACTGTTCCAGAACACGGCTGCGGCAGCCAAGCTTTCGCTTGATGTGGTGGTGCTCGGCATGGGCGAAGACGGGCATACGGCCTCGTTCTTTCCAGGCGGCGACAATCTGGCGAAGGCCATCAATCCAGAAGGCGACTGCGCCCTTTTCACCATGGAGGCACCCGGAGCCGGTGAGTCGCGCCTCACCTATGCGCTGCCAAAACTCATTGCGGCATCGCGACTCTTTCTTCACATCGAGGGCGAAAAAAAGCGCAAGGTTTTGGAAGAGGCATTGGCGGGGCACGACCAGATGGCTATGCCCATCCGCGCCGTGTTGCAGTCGCCAACGCCATTGCATCTCTATTGGTGCCCCTGAGGAGTTGTCTCATGGCCTATTCCGTCATTGAAACAGTGAGCGCCGTTACCGAACGGGTGGTGAAGCGCTCAAAAGAGACGCGCCGCCGCTATCTTGAGCGCATGGAGGCGCAACGTTCCGCGACGCCCAAGCGCAAGTCTTTGGGTTGCGCCAACCTGGCCCATGGCTTTGCGGCATGTGGCGCACACGACAAGGACGCGCTGCGCAGTGGTGAGGGACCAAACCTCGCGATCGTCACCTCCTACAATGACATGCTTTCGGCGCATCAGCCCTTCGAAACCTATCCCGAAATCATCCGGCAGGCGGCGCGCGCAACGGGCGGCACGGCGCAGGTGGCGGGCGGCGTTCCCGCCATGTGCGATGGCGTGACGCAAGGCGAGACGGGGATGGAACTTTCACTATTCTCGCGCGATGTGATTGCGCTCTCAACCGCCGTGGCCTTGTCGCACCAGATGTTCGATGCAGCGGTCTATCTCGGCGTCTGCGACAAGATCGTGCCGGGCCTCATCATGGGGGCGCTTTCTTTCGGGCATCTTCCGGCGGTTTTCATCCCTGCTGGGCCCATGACCTCCGGCATGCCCAATGAGGAAAAGGCTAAGACCCGCCAGCTCTGGGTGGAAGGGAAGATCAGCCGTGCCGAGCTGCTTGAGGCCGAGGCACAATCCTATCACGGCCCCGGCACTTGCACATTCTACGGCACGGCCAATTCCAACCAGATGCTGATGGAGATCATGGGGCTGCATCTGCCGGGTTCGACCTTTGTCAATCCAGGCACGAAGCTCCGCGATGAGATCACAAAAGCTTCGGCGCGGCAGGCACTGTCGCTTACGGCACTTGGCAACCGCTACACACCCATTTCGCAAATCTACGACGAGAAAGCGGTGGCGAATGGGGTTGTGGGATTGCTCGCAACTGGTGGTTCCACCAATCACACCATGCATTTGATTGCCATGGCGGCCGCGGCAGGCATCAAGCTCACTTGGGATGATCTTGCCGACCTCTCGCACAAGGTGCCGCTCTTGACGCGCATCTATCCCAATGGCACGGCGGATGTGAATCACTTCCATGCGGCAGGCGGCATGGGTTTCCTCATCCGCGAGCTGCTGGGTGCGAACCTCCTGCATGAAGATGTCACTACCATCATGGGAACGGGACTTGCGGGCTATCTGCAAGAGCCGAGGCTTGCGGGCGATGGATCATTGGAGTGGAAGAAGTCGGCATCTTCATCTGCTGATTTGGCGGTGCTACGCGGTGCTGCTGATGCGTTCCAGCCTACAGGAGGGCTCAATGTACTGAAGGGCAATCTCGGCACGGCCGTGATCAAGTCATCCTCCATTCCGAAAGACCGGCATGTGGTGGAGGCACCGGCAAGAGTGTTTCACTCGCAGGAGGCATTGCTGGCTGCCTTCAAGGCGGGCGAACTCAACAGCGACCATGTTTCAGTGGTGCGTTTCCAGGGGCCAAAGGCCAATGGCATGCCGGAGCTTCACCGCATGACGCCTCCATTAAGCGTTCTGCAGAACCGCGGTCTCAAGGTGGCGCTTGTGACGGACGGGCGCATGTCGGGCGCATCCGGCAAAGTGCCCGCCGCCATCCATGTGACACCGGAGGCGGCTGATGGCGGGCCTATTGCCAAGATCCGCGATGGCGACATCATCCGTGTCGATGCCGATGCCGGAACGCTGGAAGTGAAAGTTCCTGCGGCGGAGTGGAGTGCACGGACACCAGTTGCGGCCGATCTTTCCGCCAATAGCTTTAGCGTTGGCCGCGAGCTGTTCTCCTCGTTCCGCAGGCTGGCGGGCCGGGCCGATGAAGGCGCATCAATCTTCGAGGTGGCATGATGCGGCACTTCCCGTCATCCCGGCGAAAGCCGGGAACCATTGGGATGGCTGATAACGTGCCAGACCATCAAAACACTATCAGGTTGATAATCATCAGGGGGTCCCGGCTTTCGCCGGGATGACGATCAGATTATGCGAGAAAAGCAATCGGCAATTGAAGCCACTCTGAAGAGAGCGCCGGTCGTTCCGGTGATGGTGATCGAGGATGTGAAACAGGCGGTGCCGCTGGCGCGGGCGCT
>JBIOWL010000382.1:0-14531 GCA_044868645.1 Aestuariivirga sp. | reverse complement strand
GGGGCAACCGGACAATCAGCCGCGCCCCCAGCACCGGCGCCTCTGCATTGCCCATGGCCTTGCCTTTTCGGTTCTCGGCCCAGATGCGACCGCCATGAGCCTCGACAATCTGGCGCGAAATCGCAAGGCCAAGACCAGAGTTATTGCCGAAACTTTGGTCCGGCCTGTCGGTATAGAAACGCTCAAAAATACGGTCCAGATTTTCCGGACGGACGCCCGGCCCCCTGTCTTCCACGCGGATCTCGACATGGGTGCGGGTGCGGCGCATGCGGACATTGATCTTGGTGCCCGGAACGGTGAAGGAGCGGGCATTGTCAATGAGGTTGCGGAAGACTTGACCGAGGCGCGAATCCTGACCTGGGATGGTATAGGTCCCAGCGAGCGTCTTGCCGGCCTCCGGCGGTTCGACTGTCAGGATGACTTCCGGTTCCTCCTCCTTCGCCAGTTCGTTCGACATTGAAACGATTGCGCCGAGAAGCCTTGCAAGATCGACAGGCTGGCTTTCGGTGCGCGCCAGTTCTGCATCGAGCCTCGAAGCATCGGAAATGTCGGTGATAAGCCGGTCCATGCGCCGCACATCCTGTTTGACGATATCAATGAGGCGCTTCCTCTGTTCGTCGGTTTTGACAAGCGTCAGCGTTTCCACGGCGCTTCTCAGGGACGTGAGCGGATTCTTCAGTTCGTGGGCTACATCCGCGGCGAAGGCTTCAATGGCGTCAATGCGATTGTAGAGCGCACTGGTCATGCCGCGCATGGAGGCAGACAGACGCCCGATCTCGTCCTTGCGGCCGGAGAAATCCGGCACTTCCACGCGCTTTGAAATTCCCTGGCGCACTTTGCGCGCCGCATCGGAAAGTTTGCGGATGGGATTGGCAATGGTTGCAGCAAGAAGGGCAGAGAGAAGAAGCGAGACGAGCATTGCCAGCCCGAAAGTGAGCAACACAACGCGCCGTTCGGCACGCAGCACGCCATCAATTTCGCCGCCGGCATTGGAGAGAACAAGCGCTCCCAGCACGGCGCGGAAACGCTGAATGGGCACGGTGACCACGACGATGATTTCACGCTTGTCGTCAAGACGCACCAGGCTGACATTGGCGCCATTCAATGCGGCGGCGATTTCCGGCTTCTTGTCATTGCCGTCAAGGCCGTAATCAACGTGATCGGGATAGTCGGAACCCAGCAGCCAATCGAACCACTGGTCCCACCAGTCGCGGCCCGAATCCACTCCGGGTCTCGTGCCGTCATTGGGCAAGATTTCAATGGTGTCGCTGCCAAAAAAATAACGGCTGTCCACCACGAGGTTGCCTTGCGGATCTATGACCTGGGCCCGGTTTGACGTGTTTCCGAGAAGCCTGCGCAGAACGGGGCTCGCCGTTTCCGGGTTGATTGGAAAATCGAGACCTTCGGGCAATTCTCTGTCTTCAAGTGTCTCGGGAGCATCGTCGAGCGAGTCAGGGTTAACGACAATGGAACCGGTATCGACAGTGGCCGATCCAGCCAGCGCTGCGGCAATGATCTGCGCCTGGGTGCGGAGCGACTGGGCCCTGGCATCGATGAGGCTTTGGCGAAACTGGTTAAAGTAGAGCGTACCGAGGGCGAGGATCAGGAGGCCCAGCAGATTGATGAGAAAGATGCGGGCAATGAGGCTTGCCGGCGTCAGCCTTCCGATCCAGGACTGGACGGGTTCCTGGGCCGTTTCCTGGCTTTGGGCAGAATCATCCGCGGCCGGTGTTTCTTCCGGCTCGACGCGTTCCGTCTCGGCGGGCGCTTTGACTTGTTCCAGCATTACATTCCGATTTTAGAACATTCGAGCACCCGGCGAACAGCCGGAATCAACTGATCGCCGATAAGGTAAAAATCAGTAAAATTGCGAGCCCGATGCGTCAGCGGCGCCTTGGAGCCACCTACTGTTCCTTGAACCGGTAACCAACGCCATAAAGCGTTTCAATGCCATCAAAAGTGCCATCCACCTGGCTGAACTTCTTGCGCAACCGTTTGATGTGGCTGTCGATGGTGCGGTCATCCACATAGACCTGGTCATCATAGGCTGCATCCATCAGGGCATCGCGGCTCTTGACGATGCCAGGGCGCTGGGCGAGTGACTGAAGAATAAGAAATTCGGTCACAGTCAGCACTACGGGCTTTCCGTCCCAAGTGCAGGAATGACGATCAGTATCCATCACCAGCTTGCCGCGCTCAATCACCTTGGCAGCTTCCTGGGGCACTGCCGCGCCATCACGGGCGCCCGCCCGGCGCAGGACGGCCCTTACCCGCTCAACAAGAAGGCGTTGGGAAAAGGGCTTCTTGATGAAATCATCGGCGCCCATCTTAAGGCCAAAAAGCTCGTCTATCTCGTCATCCTTGGAGGTGAGAAATATGACTGGAAGATCGGTTTTCTGGCGGATGCGGCGCAAAAGCTCCATGCCATCCATGCGCGGCATCTTGATGTCAAAAATGGCTACATCCGGCGGGTCGTCCTGGAGCCCCTGGAGCGCGGCTGCGCCATCATTGTATTTCTGCACCGCGTAACCTTCCGCCTCCATGGTCATTCCGACAGAGGTCAGGATGTTGCGGTCATCGTCAACGAGGGCAATAGTGGGCATCTTCTTGTTCATTCCTTTCGTAGCCTCCTGTCGCATAGGTATGAAAGTGGAACAAAATGTGGCAGGCCTATATAGGCCCCCGGCCCCTGAATTACGAGAGTTGAAATGGAATCACCGAAGCAAGAAGGCGTGAAAAGCGCGGCGGCATTGATCAAGGCGGGCGGCACCGGATCACTGTCGGTCATCGACATCAAGAGTGCGGGGCCGTTCGTGACCTTGGTTAACATCGCGACGGACGGACAGCTGAGGCCTCTCATACTGACTTCGGCGCTTTCGCACCACACACAATGCCTCAAAGCCAATCCGAGAGCGTCCATCATGCTGCATGCCCCTTTGCCGAATGATGGTGACCCATTGACCGCGCTGCGCGTGACGCTCACGGGCGTTTTTCAGCCTGCGGATAGATCGGAAGCTGAAGCCATGTTCCTCGCCCGGCATCCCTATGCTGAGCTTTATGCCTCGCTGGGAGACTTCGGCTTCTGGCGGATGGAACCAGAGCACGCCCATATCATCGCAGGATTTGGCCGCGCCTACAGCTCGCCGTTCACAGACCTCGCGGCACGCGCCATCTGAAGTTTTTAGTTCGGCACGAGGATATCGGCCTTCATGCTGTTGCCGAGAATGGTGCGCGCATTGGGCATGTCATTTGTTTCGATCCAGTGTGCCGCAAAGCTTTCACTGTGACCGTGCTGCAATATGCGGGCGGTGAGGCGGCGTTGCAGTTCCGCTTCGGGCACATCCAGCATCACGGTGATGTCGAAGAGCGGGCGCAGGCTTTTCCAAGGCGGCGATTTCAAGAGCAGATAGTTGCCTTCAACTAGAATGAACTTTTCATCAGCACCCACAACCGTCGCAGCGGCGCGCGACAGTTCCAGATGCCGGTCGAACAGCGGAATTGCCACATCAGGTTCGCAGGACTTTATGCGCTTGAGAACGATTGCCAGACCCGCAACATCAAAGGTATGCGGCGCGCCCTTGCGCGCCCGGTGGCCGCGTGCACTGAGAATGGTGTCGTCGAAATGGAAGCCGTCCATCGGGACAACGACAGCTGTTTCGCCCTGCTTATTCAGTTCCTCGCAGAGGCTTGCGGCAATCGTTGATTTTCCCGAGCCTGGAGCACCGGCAATGGCAACCAGCACGCGCGAGGCGATTTCGGCACGCGCGACAAGTTCGCTGGCGAGCCTGCCCGCGTCCACCATCAGTTCATGAGTTCTGGCGGCGGGGCCTTGGCGCCGGTCATCAGTGCAACGGCGTCTGACATGGAAAAATCTTTCGGGTTGATGGTGCAAAGGCGCGAACCGAGCCGGTGGATGTGAATGCGGTCGCAAACCTCGAAAACATGCGGCATGTTGTGGGAAATCAGGATGATCGGAAGGCCGCGCTTGCGCACGTCGCGGATCAAGTCCAGCACCCGGCGTGATTCCTTGACGCCTAGCGCCGCCGTGGGCTCATCCATGATCACCACCTTGGAGCCAAAGGCCGCGGCACGCGCCACGGCCACGCCCTGGCGCTGGCCGCCGGACAGGGTTTCTACCGCCTGATTGATGTTCTGAATGGTCATCAGGCCCAGCTCTGACAGCCTTTCGCGGGCAAATTTCTGCATTGCCGCGCGATCCACCAGCCGAAAGAAACGGCCCATTGGACCTGATTTTTTGATTTCCCGGCCGAGGAACATGTTGTCGGCGATGGAAAGAGCCGGCGAGAGCGCCAGATTCTGGTAGACGGTTTCAATACCTGCCGCGCGGCCGTCCTGCGGCGAGCGGAAATGCACGATTTGGCCATCCAGCTTGATCTCACCGTGGTCGGGAGTGACCGCCCCGGACAGTGCCTTGATGAGCGTGGACTTGCCTGCGCCGTTGTCGCCGATCACGCCAAGGATTTCGCCCGGATAGAGATCGAAATCGGCGTGGTTCAGAGCAACTACGTGGCCGTACTTCTTGGTAAGGCCACGAGCCTGCAGGATAGGATCGCGTGCCGGAAGGGTTTTGGCTTTTGGCGCAGCAATCCCTTCCACGCGGACGGGTTTTGCAGCGCGCTTCTTTGCAGAAGCGATTTTCTTTGAGGTCGGTTTCTTGGCCATGGAAGAGACCCTTATTGCGATGCGCGGCGCAGCCACTGGTCGATGGCGACGGCGACAATGACAAGACAGCCCGAGGCGAAGAGCTGCCAGTAGCTGTCGACGCCGGCAAGCGAGAGGCCGGTGTTGAACACACCCACGATGATGGCCCCCAGCACCGATCCCGCAATCGAAGCGCGGCCGCCGAAGAGCGAGGTGCCGCCGATTACCACGGCAGTGATGGAATCAAGGTTCACGGTTTCAAACGCAATCGGCGACATGGAGCCGACGCGCCCGATGGCAACCCAGGCGCCGAAGGCGCAGATGAGGCCCGCCAGCGCGTATACCGAAATTAGCGTGCGGTCGATCTGGACACCCGAGAGCATGGCGGCATCCGGATCATCGCCGACGGCTGTGACGTGCCGCCCCCAGGCGGTGCGGTTCAAGAGATACCAGGCCAGAACAGCGAGCACGATAAGGGCAAGGGACCCGTAAATGAAATTGGCGCCGCCAATGTTGAAGGCCTTGCCGAACCATAGAAGTTCCGGCGCCTTTTCCGCCAGCGCTGCGGGCCTGACCGATTCCGAACCAGTGTACCAGAGCTTCATGGCATTGAAGACATAGAGCGTGCCGAGTGTCACGATGAAAGGCGGAATACGTGCCTTGGTGACGAGCAAGCCATTGATCGCTCCCATGCCGGTACCGACGGCCATGGCTAGGGGCACAGCAAGATAGAACGGAATGTCGGCCAAGGTGGTGAGCCGGCCCATCACCATGGCAGAGATGACAAGCATGGCCCCGACCGACAGGTCGATGCCTGCGGTCAGGATGACGAGCGTCTGGGCGATGGCGACGATGCCCGTGACCGTCACCTGCTTGAGGATGAGCGACAGCGTGCTTGCCGTCATGAAATTATTGGCGATGATGCCAAAGGCGAGGATGCTGACAATGAGTATGATGGCTGGGATCGCCGTCGGATTGGAGCGCAGAAAGCTGCGCGCCCGCTGCAAGAGATTCTCATCCTCCTCGTCGAAGGTCGCGATGCTCTTGTCGGCTTCGCTCAGCTTGGCTTCAAAATCGGAAATGGTTTTGGTTGGCGCGGCGGTATCACTCATGTCGCTCATCAGTCCCCAATGTGACGTTTCCCCACTTCTGCGGTTAATTGCTTGTGCATGTCCCGCATGAACGAAGGGCGACGTTAACGTCGCCCTCCAATCTGTTCAAGTGTTCAGCGGGGCCATTAGCCCCAGCAAAGCTCGGTGCCCTTGGTGGTGTCGAGCGAAGGAACGCCATCAGCCGGCTTGTCGGTGATGAGGTTGACGCCTGTGTTGAAGAAGGACAGGCCTTCCGAAGCGGCAGGCTTCGTGCCGTCCTTGGCAAAGGTGGCAATCGCGTCGATGCCCTTGGAGGCCATCAACAGCGGATACTGCTGTGACGTGGCACCGATGACGCCGGACTTCACCGAGGCAACGCCCGGGCAGCCGCCGTCAACCGATACGATCAGAGCCTGGCCTTCCTTGCCGGCAGCCTTCAGCGCGGCATAGGCGCCTTCAGCGGCTGGTTCGTTGATGGTGTAGACGAGGTTGATGTTGGGCTCTTTCGCGAGCAACAGTTCCATGCCCTTTTGGCCACCTTCGGGGTTGGGACCCCAACCCTCGTGACCCACGACACGCGGATCGGTTTCAGAACCGAGGACCTTGCCATCGGGAACCTCGATGCCAAAGCCCGTCAGGAAGCCCGTGTCACGCAGCACGTCAACCGAGATGTTGTCCTTGTTGATGTTCAGCATGGCAATCTTGGCATCAGCGGCCTTGTCACCCAGCTGGGCCTTGGCCCACTTGCCGATAAGGACGCCCGCTTCGAAATTGTCAGTGGCGAAAGTCATGTCCTGGGCTTCCGCATCGCCGAGTGGCGTGTCGAGGGAGATGACCAGGATGCCCTTGGAGCGGGCGTCCTTGAGGGCGGGACCTACGTCATCGTTCGAGGGGGTGATGAGAATGCCCTTCACGCCCGCAGCAACGCAGTTTTCAATCGCCGTGATCTGCGGAGCGGCATCGCCGTCTTTCTCACCGGCGAAAGACTGCAAATCGATGCCATTGGCGGCAGCGCCCTTTTCAGCGCCTTCCTTCATCTTCACGAAAAAAGGATTAGTGTTGTTTTTGGTGATAAGGCAGGCGCCAACGCCGGCCTGTGCGGTGGAGGCGAGGGCAAAAAGGCCGACGCCTACGAGTGTGGTCTTCAGAAGAGCTTTCACGTTACATACCTCCCATGGATGTCCGGCTGAGCCGGCTTCGAAAGCGATTGAAGCATCACGGCCCGGCAATGGGCCCTGACACTGCGTGAGATGATGGGCCATGTTCCGCACCTGAGTCAATAGATAAATCCACTGGATTTATTTATTGACAAATAGCTTTTGCTGGCAGAGCCTTGGTGACGTTAGCATTTCAGTCCGCCATGGCGATCGTCGAACCACAGTCATCCCTTCCGCTGTATCCGAACCGGCCGTCGCAGACGGGACTCCGGCAGCACAATGAGCGGCTGGTGCTGTCGCTGATCCGCGCCCATGGCAGCCTTCCGAAGGCGGAGATTGCGAGACTCACTGGCCTTTCCCCGCAAGCGGCATCTGTCATTGTTCGGCAACTGGAAAAGGATGGCCTGGTGGTGAAGGGCAAGGCACAGAAGGGCAAGGTGGGCCAGCCTTTGCAGCCCTTTCTGCTCAACCCGGAAGGAGCCTTCTCCATCGGCCTCAAGGTTGGACGCCGCTCCGGCGATATGGTGCTAATGGGGCTTGATGGCGGGGCGCGTGGCATCATCCACCAGCCCTATCGCTTTCCCTCACCCGTTGAATTTCTCAAATTTGCGGAAGGTGGTATCAAGAGCCTCTCGGCCATAGTGCCGCGCGGTAAACGCAAGCGCATTTCAGGGCTCGGTGTTGCCATGCCCTTCGACATCTGGAAATGGGAGGAAGAGGCAGGCGCGCCCCATGCCGTCATGGAAGAGTGGAAGGACTTCAATCTGCAAAGAGAGTTGCAGGAGTTCTGCGACTGGCCCGTCTTCCTGTGCAATGATGCCACAGCCGCCTGCGGGGCGGAACTTCTCCTCGGCAAGGGACAGAGTTACGGTGATTTTGCCTATTTCTATATCGGCTATTTTATCGGCGGCGGGCTGGTGATCAACGGCCAGGTCTTCGCAGGGCCAACGGGAAATGCTGCTGCCTTCGGCTCCCTGCCAGTGGCAGGTCACGACGGGCGCCAACAGCAGCTTATCCGCGCGGCTTCACTTTTCAGGCTCGAAAGGGCGCTCAGGGAAGCCGGCATTGCCGTGGACATACTGTGGGCACCACAATCAGAGTGGAAGGAAATTCATGATCAGGTGAGCGCGTGGATCAGCGAGGCGGCACCCGCCATTGCGCAAGCCGCAGTTGCCATCGCCAGTGTGGTCGATCCCAAAGCCATTGTTATTGATGGCGCCATGCCAAACTCTGTGCGCTCTAAGCTGACCGTTGCCGTTCGCAGTCATCTTGACACTCTCAACCGCGATGGCATTGCGCCCTTTGCTATTGAGGAAGGAACCATCGGCATTCAGGCCCGCGCATTGGGCGCTGCAAGCCTTCCGCTCTTTGCCAACTACATGGTGAACCGGGATGTCCTGTTTGCCGGTTGACGCTGCTCGAACTAGACGTCGAGGTTGGCAACGCTCAGCGCATTCTCGCGGATGAAGTCGCGCCGCGGTTCCACCACATCGCCCATGAGCTTGGTGAAAAGATCGTCGGCCTGGTCCATTTCTGAAACCTTGACGCGCAACAATGTGCGCACATGGGGGTCAAGCGTTGTCTCCCAGAGCTGCTCTGGATTCATTTCGCCGAGACCCTTGTAACGCTGCAGAGCGACGCCTTTGCGGCCTGCAGCGAAGACCGCATCAAGCAGGCCCAGCGGACCGTTGATGACCGTCTCTGAGTCCTTGCGCTTGAGCTTGGCAGGACGGGCGTAGATTTCCTGGAGATGGTTGGCCTTCTTGTCGAGGCGCATGGCGTCAGCCGAACCGATAAGTTTGGCATCGATATGCCAGCTTTCCTTTACGCCCCGCTGCTCGCGGGCAAAGATAAGACCGCCGTCTTCCGTGGCAATGCCTTTCCAGCCGCGCTCGGTTTCATCGGAAAGAATATCAAGGCGGCGCGCAATGTAGCCCGCAGCAGCTTCAGCATTCTGCTTGTTGGCAATGATTTCCGGGTTGAGGGCACCGGCGATGGCGGATTGTTCGATCACCATGGTGGGATAGCGGGAGTGCAAGCCCTGGATGATGCCCCGGATGGCGATGGCCTCATCAACAATGCTGCGGAGATCGGCGCCTGCGCGCTCCGAACCATCGGCCAACACCAGCTTGACGCCGTCCAAGCCCGCCTCAACCAGATTGCTCTCCAGCGCTTCGTTGTTCTTGAGATACTGCTCGGAGGAACCGCGCTTAATCTTGTAAAGCGGCGGCTGGGCAATGAAGAGATGGCCGCGCTCAATGATGGACGGCATCTGGCGATAGAAGAAGGTCAAAAGCAGCGTGCGGATGTGGGCACCGTCCACATCGGCGTCGGTCATGATGATGATCTTGTGATAGCGCAGCTTGTCGATGGCAAATTCCTCACGGCCGATGCCAGTGCCGAGCGCGGTGATGAGTGTTCCCACTTCCGCGGAAGACAACATCTTGTCGAAGCGGGCGCGCTCAACATTGAGGATCTTGCCCTTGAGCGGAAGTACGGCCTGATATTCGCGGTTCCGCGCCTGCTTAGCAGAGCCGCCGGCGGAATCGCCCTCGACAATGTAGATCTCGCTCTTGGCGGGATCGCGCTCCTGACAGTCTGCGAGTTTTCCCGGAAGTGAAGAAATATCGAGTGCGCCCTTGCGGCGGGTCAGCTCGCGGGCCTTGCGTGCAGCTTCGCGGGCGGCGGCGGCCTCGACTATTTTGCCGATGATGGAACGCGCTTCCGCCGGATGTTCCTCAAACCAGGAACCGAGCGCATCACTCACAAAACTTTCCACCACGGGGCGCACTTCGGAAGAGACAAGCTTGTCCTTCGTCTGCGAGGAAAACTTCGGATCGGGCACTTTCACCGACAGCACGCAGGTCATGCCTTCGCGGGCATCATCGCCGGTGAGCGCCACCCTTTCCTTCTTCGCGATACCGCTTTCATTGGCATAGTTGTTGATGACGCGGGTCAAAGCGCCGCGGAATCCGGCCAGATGTGTGCCGCCATCGCGCTGGGGAATGTTGTTGGTGAAGCAGAAAACGCTTTCATTGTAGCTGTCATTCCACCACATGGCGCATTCAACGGTGATGCCTTCTCGCTCGCCCCGGATCATGATGGGGTCCTTGAGCAGGCCCTGCTTGGAACGGTCGAGGTAGCGCACGAAGGCAGCAATGCCGCCCTCATAAAAAAGCTCCACCTCGACGGGCTCGACGCCGCGCTTGTCGGTGAGCGTCACGCGCACACCGGAATTCAGAAAGGCAAGTTCGCGCAGACGGTGTTCCAGCGTTGCGAAGTCGAACTCGGTCTTCGTGAAGGTTCCGGTTGAAGGCAGAAAGCTCACTTCCGTGCCGCGCTTTCCCTCGGCATCACCAACTACCTTCAGCGGTGCATCGGCAACGCCATGGGTGAAACTCATCTGATGGGTCTTGCCGTTGCGGTGGATGGTAAGCTTGAGCCAGCTTGAGAGCGCGTTCACCACCGAGACGCCGACGCCGTGGAGACCGCCCGAGACCTTGTAGGAATTCTGGTCGAACTTGCCGCCGGCATGGAGCTCGGTCATGACGATCTCGGCAGCCGAGCGCTTGGGCTCGTGATCGTCGTCCTGCTTGATTGCGGTGGGGATGCCGCGGCCATTGTCGGTGATGGTGGCGGAGCCATCGGCGTTGAGCGTGACCGTCACAAGTGTGGCATGGCCTGCCAAGGCCTCGTCGATAGCGTTATCCACCACCTCATAGACCATGTGGTGCAGACCCGAGCCGTCATCGGTGTCGCCGATATACATGCCGGGGCGCTTCCTGACGGCATCCAGCCCCTTCAGCACCTTGATGGATTCGGCGCCGTAGGTCTCGGGATTGGGAAGGCTGTTCGTATCGTCCGCCATGGTCAGAATTTCGATTCGTGGAGAGTGCCGCTATCCACCTGATAAACCACTGTGGAGGCGCTTACGCCATCAAAAACTTGAGGCTCCGTGCCGCTCATCCAGGCCTGGACCCTCAGCCCTTCCAGAAGGCCAAAAAGGGCGGTTTTCCGGGCCCTGTCGAGATGGGCTGAAACCTCGTCCAGGAGCACCACAGGGCGGCCCCCGGCTGCCTCTGTGACGGCATCGACCTGGGCCAGGAGCAAGCCGATCAGCAGGGCCTTCTGCTCGCCGGTTGAGCCTTCCGAGGCGGGCACGCCCTTTGGACCATGGAGGACCATAAAATCGCTGCGGTGAGGGCCTGACAGGGTGCGGGAAGCGGCTCTGTCAGCACTCCGCCCCTCATGCAAGCGGTGGCGGTAGTTTTCCTCGGCGGCAAGGGCAGGCAGCTTTTCTACAAGTGCTTCGATCTCTCCTTCCAGGCTCACCCTGCCCCAGGGAAAGGGAGAAGGAATACGTTCCGCAGTGAGAGAAGTATTGATGCGGCTTGTGGCATAGATGCGGGCTGCGGCGATGGCGACTGCGTGTTCCGCCATCTGCGCTTCAAGGGCAGCGAGCCAAGCCATATCGGATGATCCAGCAGTGAGCAACAGATTGCGCTCGCGCATCAGCTTTTCAAAGCCCGACACCCGCGTGCCGTGTTCTGAATCCAGAAGCGCCACCATCCGATCAAGGTAGCGACGGCGCTCCGAAGGCGGTCCGGCAAAGAGCCGGTCCTGGGCGGGCGTCAACCAGAGAAGACGCAAGCGTTCCGAGAGCGCCGACGCGGAGCGCTGCAGGTGGCCATCGATCAGTACGGCGCGCTGGGCGCTTTGGCCTTCGGTTTCACTTGGCGACCAAGCGGTTCCGAGTTGGGTTTCACCCAAGGGAGTTTCAACGCGCGCCGAGACGGCCCAGGCGCCCTCACCGCCATGGCGGCCGAGGCTTGCCGCTTCCGCACCGCGCAAGCCACGGCCCGGCGAGAGCATGGAAATGGCTTCAAGAAGATTGGTCTTGCCTGCACCGTTTTCTCCCACCAGGGCAATCAGGCCCGCAGGCACGGTGAGCCTCAGGCTGTCATAGTTGCGGAAATCGGTCAGCGTCAGCCGGGAAATAGCAAAGCACGGCTTGGCGCGCTCTGGAGCCGTCATACCCGCATCGGCATCAGCACATAGAGGGCGCGGGCATCGTCGGGATCTTTGACCAGGGTTGGCGAACCTGCATCCTGAAATTCAAAACGCATGTTCTGGGCCTCGATCTGTCCCGCCACGTCCAAGAGGTAGCGGGAGTTGAAGCCGATCTCGATCGCCTCATCGCCATAGGTAACGGGAAGCTCTTCCTCGGCGCTGCCGGAATCCGGATTGTTGACGGCAAGTCCCATGCGGTCCTTGGACAGCGAGAGTTTTACGGCGCGGCTCTTCTCGAAGGAAATGGTCGAGACACGATCAACAGCTGCCGTGAATTCCTTGGTGTCGGCGGTGAGCTGCTTGCTGTTGTTGCGCGGAATGACGCGCTCGTAGTCAGGAAAGGTGCCGTCGATGAGTTTCGAGGTTAGCACAAGGCCATTTGCCGTGAATCTGATCTTTGATGACGACAACGCGACTTCAATATCGCCTTCCACGCCTTCCAGAAGCTTGACGATCTCCAGCACGGTCTTCCTCGGCACGATGACGCCGGGCATGCCGGCAGCGCCCGAGGGCAGGTCGACTTGCGCCTGGGCGAGCCTGTGGCCATCGGTTGCCACGGCGCGCAAGACTTCGCTCTGGCTGGCCTGATGCAGATAGATGCCATTGAGGTAGTAGCGCGTCTCTTCGGTCGAGATAGCAAAGCGGGTTTTCTCGACGAGATATCTGAGATCAGCGGCGGACAATTTGAATGACGTGCCAAACGTACCACTCGAAAGATCGGGGAAATCCTCGGGTGGCAAGGCCTGCAGGGCAAAGCGTGATCTGCCAGCAACGACATTGACGCGCGATGAATCCGGCCCCTGCTCAAGGGCAAGCTGAGCGCCCTCGGGCAATTTGCGCACGATGTCGTAAAGCATGTGAGCGGCAACCGTCACGGCGCCTTCGCGCTGGGTCTCGGCGCCGATGCTCTCGACGATCTCGATATCAAGGTCCGTTGCCGTCAGGCGTACGCCATCCTTGCCGGCATTAATCAGGACATTGGACAGGATCGGTATGGTGTTGCGGCGTTCGACCACGCTCTGCACGTGATTGAGGGCCTTCAGGAAAGAGCTTCTTTCAATGGTGACGCGCATGGGAGGAATATGCCCGATTGTTGCCAAGCCCCGCCACCGGAAAGATCGCGGGGGCTTGTGACAATGGCCCGGAAAACCCTTGTTTTCAAGGCGTTTTTCGTAAATTCAACAGGCTTGTTGGCGGGCCTATTGCTGTTCGACCAGGCGGATCAGCATGGCCACATCCTTGGCCAGCTTCTCATCGCTTCTCATCTGCTCGTCAATCTTGCGGACGGCATGGAGCACCGTTGAATGATCACGCCCGCCGAAGCGGCGGCCGATCTCCGGCAACGACCTGCTGGTAAGCTTCTTGGCGAGATACATGCCCACCTGACGCGGCACCACTACGGTGCGGGCCCGGCGCGGGGAAAGTAAATCAGCCTTTGCAACATTGTAATGACGGCCCACCACCTTGAGGATGTCCTCGATCTTGATGCGCCCCGGATCATTACCTGCATGGGTCATGGCCTCACGCAACACCATGCCTGCAAGGTCGACGGAAATCGGGCGGTTGTTGAATTGCTGATAGGCGAGAATGCGATTGAGCGCGCCTTCGAGTTCGCGCCCGCCGCCAGTGACGCGCTCGGCGATGACATCGAGAATTTCCGGCGCAATCGCATGGCCCGGGTCCTTGGCCAGCATCTGCTGATGGCGCATGCCGACAATCCTGCGCCGCAATTCTTCATCAGGGGCTTCGATATCAACAACAAGCCCTCCCATGATGCGCGAGCGCATGCGCTGGTCGATGGCGTCAAGCTGAACGGGCGGCACATCGGCTGCAATCACCACCTGGCGCCTTGCATCGACGAGCGAGTTGAAGGCGTGGCAGAACTCCTGCTGGGTGGCCTTACCTTGCAGGAACTGGAAATCATCAATCAGCAGCACATCGACTGCCTGGAACTGGTCCTTGAAGGAGAGTGTATCGCGCTGGCGTATGGCATGGATGAAGCCATACATGAAGCGCTCGGCGGTCAGCATCATCACGCGTCGGCCAGCATTGGTGGCGCGGATGCGATAAGCAATGGCATTGAGCAAATGACTCTTGCCGTAGCCTGCCGGTGAATGAATATAGAGCGGGTTGACGCCAATTCCGGTACCATTGGAACCTTGCGCCACGCGGCTTGCTGCGGCAACGGCGAGCTGGTTCGAGGAACCCACCACAAAAGTCTCGAAGGTCTGGTTCTCGTCGCCCGCCACTTGCTCAGTCAGCGGCTGAATGAAAGACGATTGCTGTGCCGAAGGAGTGAGGGGCATGGCCGACCGGATGGTTGCTGGCCTTGAGTAGGCCGGGCGCTCGGCCTGCTGATCGGAAACGGCCTGACCTTGGGTGCGGACGCGCAGGATGACATGGGCGACATCGTCAAGTTCTGCCGCTACGGCCTTCTGCAACTTGCCGACATAGTGGTTTTCAACCCAGCTCTTGAGGAAACGGGTCGGCACCGACAAGAGAAGCTGGCCATTGGCATAGCTGTCGAGTTCCATCCGCCCAAACCAGCTGT
>JBIOWL010000381.1:0-2812 GCA_044868645.1 Aestuariivirga sp. | reverse complement strand
GTCGACATGGCGATCATCATCGGCCCTACCCAACCGCCGACGCTGGCGCAGCTCATCTGGACCGATCTCAATGACGCCGAGCCAGCAATGGCAGCGCGTGGCGCCGCCGGCGTGATGGCGCTATGTGTTGGGATTTTAATACTACTTTGGGTTGTTGGGCTCTCAGTTCGCCTAGGAAGGCCGTACACGCGCAAATGGCTTTCCGGGCCTCCAGGTACCGGACTTCATAAGATTCCATTCCTGACGCAAATCTGGGGCTTGTGGAGCCTATTCTATTCCGCTATTGTGATTTTACTCCTTTTCCAGTCAGGAAGCGGCTTATGGCCCTTTCCGAAGCTATTGCCGGCGAGTTTGACGCTCTCGGCGTGGGAAAAGCTCTTGGATGATGGAGGGCCCTTGCTCACCAGCTTCTTGCTGGCGTTTGGCACTGCCGCGACCGCGCTCGCTGCAAGCGTGGTATGGCTTGAGGGCATGCGGCCATCCCGCGACAAAATCCTGCTATGGCTTTCGGCCTTCTTGCTCTGCCTGCCGTCGCTGGTGATCGGCCTTGGGCAATACCGCCTGTTTCTCGCGCTCGGCATCACGGGCACAGCGCTTGCGATGTTTCTCGCCCATGTGCTGCCGGTTGTCGCCTATGTCTTCATCATGCTGCACGGCCCCTATCGCGGCTTTGACCGGCGCTGGCAGGCGACGGCTGCTGGTCTCGGGCAAAAACGGGCGGCGTTTCTCTGCCAGATCAAGTGGCCATTGCTGAAAGCGCCCATTTTGGCGGCCTTCGCCGTGGGCTTTGCCGTTTCCATCGCGCAATATGTGCCAGCGCAACTGGCGGCAGCAGGGCGATACTCCACGCTGCCTATCGAAGCCGTGACTTTGTCGAGCGGCGGCAACCGGGCGCTTGTTGCGGCTTATGGCACGGCCCTGATGGCGCTGCCGCTCACGGTCTTTTTGCTGGCGCAATGGCTCGGCAAGCCGCGCTGGAGGGCACGCTGATGCTGTCCCTGCGCGATGTGTCGCTCGCACTGCACGGCAAAGCGCTCATCAAGCCCTTCTCGCTCGACATCGCTGCCGGAGAAATCGTGACGGTGATGGGGCCTAGCGGTTCGGGCAAATCATCGCTCCTGTCTTACATTGGCGGAGATCTGGATGAGGCCATCACGGCGCGGGGTGACATTGTCCTCCATGGTGAGCGGTTGAATGAATTTCCGCCGGAGCGGCGCGGCATTGCCAGGCTCTTTCAGGACGACCTGCTTTTTCCACACATGACTGTGGGTGAAAATCTGCTCTTTGCCGTTCCCCGGGTACCGCAGGCCGAGCGTGTTGCCGTCATGCGTGCGGCGCTGGAACAAGCGGAACTCAAGGACTTTGAGGATCGGCCGCCGCACACGCTGTCGGGAGGACAGAGATCGCGGGTGGCGCTGATGCGGGCGCTCCTTGCCCGCCCACGGGCCATCCTGCTCGATGAGCCCTTCAACAAACTGGATCGTGAATTGCGCGTGAACATCCGGGGCTTTACCCATGACCACATTGTGAAGCGGCAGATTCCGGCGCTGCTGGTGACCCATGATCTGGGAGATGCGCCGCTGGGAGGACGGATCTTGAAGCTTACGGCCACAGGCGAGGTGATTGATGTTTGACCGGCAGCTCCTTGCCCTCAGCAAGCCGCTTGTGGACCGGATCGCCGCCACCTTGGCACGGCGCGGCAATACGGCAGATGAAATCTCCATCACCGGTTTCGGCTTCGGCGTTATCGCCATTATCATGATCGGGTCGGGACATACGCTTGCCGCCATTGTGCCACTGCTCATCAACCGGCTGCTCGACGGTGTCGATGGCGCGTTGGCGCGCATGACCGAGCCCACGGACAGGGGCGCCTTTCTCGACATCACGCTGGATTTCATATTCTACGCCGGCATTCCGCTGGCCTTTGCCTATTGCGATCCGCCGAATAATGCGCTTGCCGCAGCGGTGCTGCTCGCCGCCTTCATCGGCACAGGTGTTACCTTTCTTGCCTTTGCTATCATGGCGGAAAAGCGCGGGGCAAAGAGCGCGGCCTATCCGAGCAAGGCCTTCTATTATTTGGGCGGGCTGGCGGAAGGCTTTGAGACGGTTGTCTGCTTCGTCGCCATGTGCCTGTTCCCATCGCAGTTCGCACTCATTGCCTATATCTACGCCGCCATGTGCTGCGTGACGACCTTCACGCGGATGGTGACGGGCTGGCAGACCTTCGGGGCGCCGCCTTCACGGTGAGCCATCGAGGGCCTTCGGCTTGTGGACCAGGTTCACCAGCACGAAGGAGATGATCATCAGCAAGTACCAGGAACTGAACTTGCCGAGCGAGACCAGCCGCCATCCGCCCTGCTGGTCCGGATAGAGCCACACCTTCGAGGCGGTGGCGATATTTTCCGCCAGCCAGATGAACAGCGCAACCAGGAAGAACCCCAGGAGCATGTTCATGCGGTGGCGGAAGCGGAAGACGCGATAGTGTACGTGGCAGCGCCAGAAGAGCAGCGCCGTTGCCGCAAAGAGCAGCAGCCGCAAATCCCAGATGAAATGATGGGCAAAGAAATTGATATAGATGGCGCCCGCCAGCAAGAGCGTGGCCCATTGCGGCGGATAGTTGGTGAAGCGGAAATCGAAGATGCGGGTGATGCGGGCGATATAGGAGCCGACGGAGGCATACATGAAGCCGGAAAACAGCGGCACGCCGCCGATGCGGAAGAAATTGTCCTCCGGATAAGTCCAGGAACCGGCACTGGTCTTGAAGAGCTCCATTCCCGTGCCGACGAGATGGAAGACGAGAATGACAAGGGCT
>JBIOWL010000380.1:0-5690 GCA_044868645.1 Aestuariivirga sp. | reverse complement strand
GCCGTGAGAAGCTCTCTTATTTCCGACAATTGCCTGGCGTAACGTGGCGCAACGCGCCCGTTCTCAAACCATTTGAGCCAGGCGAGATTTTGCGCTCGCACATCTGCCGCATCCAGCTGCTGTGACGTTGTGAACTTTCCGCTGAGCATTCCCATGGCGAGTGGAGATCTGATCACTGCGGAGCGGCCTGCACGTTCCGTCGCAGCGAGCAAGTCTGTCGCCGGTTCGAAGACATTCATCGCCAATTGCACCGACTGGAATCCCTTCCAGTTCCTGAAGCTTTCAGCCCTGTCGGCCAAATCTGTACTCCAGCCGAATGCACGAATTTTCCCCGCATTTCGCATATCCTCGAGACACTGGAAAACGTCTTGGGCCTGCGCGATGGAAAAGTCCCCGACATGAAGATAGATCATATCGATATGGGAGCGCTTTAGACGCTTCATCGACCCTTCGAGAGATTGCGCGATGGCTTTCGGATCGCTCGTGTCGGCAATCATCTGCCGCTTCTGCCTGTCCATACTCCGCCCGACCTTGCTGGAGATTAGGATGTCTGGATGATTTTGAAGTGCTTCGCCGAGCACTTCTTCCGAATGTCCGGTGCCGTAAACCTGTGCTGTATCGAAATAGTTGATGCCCGCTTCAATTCCAGCGTGGATGGCACGGATTGACTCCTTGTCGTCAACATCGCCCCAGCCCACGGGCATGCCATCATAATAGGTGAAGGGTCCGCCGATCGCCCAACAACCCAAACCCATTGGCGCAATCTGTGCGCCTTCAAACAACTTACGCTTGTTCATGCTTCTTCTCCAACTCACGTTCATAGATTTCGATTTTCATGTTGAGATATTTCTCGCATGTCTTTAGTTCGGTCTTGCGGCGCAACAGGACAGCCTGATGCCGTTTCAGTATTTCGAGCCGTTCGCGCGTTGCCCTGGGTGAATTGGTGTCCTTGGCGAAGACTAACTGCGCAAAGCGGCGCATGTCCTTGAGGGGCATGCCAGTCGCGCGGAGACGTTCCAGAATGGAGAGCCACTCAAGCGCATTTGCGTCAAAACTGCGCCATCCGCGCTTGTCCCGGCCCAGCCTGGGCAGCATTCCGGACTTTTCGTAAAAGCGTATGGTGTCGATGGTGAGGTGGCAGCTTTTTGCCGCTTCCGCGATATTCACAACGGCCCTCCTTTGAAGTTCAAAGAGGGGATAACATCCTGGAGTTACTCCAGATCAAGCGGAAATTTTCAGTTTTTTGTCTTCGTCTCTTGCATGAATTTGAGCGTGTGTTCGAAATCGACAACACCTGCCTGCGAGCCGAGCCCTGTGGCGTTGAGTGCAGAAGTTGCTTGCGCAAAGCGCACGCAGGTCTCGGCGTCAAAGCCTTTGACAAGACCGACAGCAAAGCCCGCATTAAAAGCATCGCCGCAGCCGCAAGTGCATTTCACCTTGATATCGAAGGCAGGGATTTTGAATTTCACACCTTGCTTGTCGTGGTAATAGGCTCCATCGCCGCCGAGCGTCAGCACGCAGGCTGTGACGCCCAAATCCAGAAAGAACTTCGCCGTGTCTGCAAGATCCGTGCGCCCGCACAATGCCTGCGCCTCCTCGATCGACGGCATGAAATAATCCGTATAAGGAAGGACATCGGCGATATCGGGCAGGTCCTTGGGCGATCCGGCAAAGACGTCGACCGTCGTGATGGTGCCCGCATCCTTTGCTGCTTTCATGACGCGCGCCGTCTGGCCGGGCGAGGTGCCGTTGAAATCCATGGCATCCATGAGGCCGACACCGCCCGCATGGAACACTTTCGTATCCGTCACACGGGAAAACATGTCATCCGTCACGAAAAAGTTCGCTGTCGCCCCTTTCATATGAAGGGCAGGGCGCGAGCCATCGGCGCGCGTCGTGACAATGGAGGAGGATGTTTTCCAGCCGGGCTTGTGCTGCACGCCCCAGGTGTCGACGCCGAAATGCTCAAGGCGCTGGCGCACCCAATCGCCCATCAGGTCCTCGCCGACACCGCACACGGCCAATGTCTTGAGGCCCATCTTGGCCGCGGCAATGGCCGCCGTTCCGCCCGCGCCTGAAACCGCAAGCGTCAGTTCATCGATGAAGATGGTGCCTCCGCCGGGCGGCACTTCGGTGAAGGGCCAGCCCAGGCAGTCATAGGTGAAGAACCCCATGGAGACATAGTCGTAGCGTGGCATCAGGCGGCCTTCGCCTTCAGCATGTCATCCTGGCGCTGGCGCAGCTTGTAGATCTTGGCGCCAGTGTCCACAGCCACATTGCCACTTGTCAGGAGTTCGCCCTTCCTGATGGCGCGGGTTACCTTGCCGCCTTCCAGAAGCCCGCACGGCACGGCCTTCTGCGCAGCGGCATCGCCGCTGGTCATGATCCAGGCGCGATAGGTGTATTCGCCGATGGCATCAAGCTTCTCGCCTTCTTTGAGATCGCGTTTTGCCACGGCGCAGACTTCCGAAACGGGAACAGGCAGGGGCACCATGTCGGCCGTGCCGTAGAGAACGGCGCGGGCGCAGGAGAGCGGCACTTCAAGGCTTGTCAAATGATAGGGCCTGACAAACTTGAAATAGGGACCATTGCCCATTTTGAGATCGCTCATGCGCTCATGGATGCGTTCATGGGGAGCTTTGGCAATCACGAAGACGCCGGGAGCAACGCCCTTGCCGATGGAATAGTCAACACAGCCGGAGCGCGATAGCACGCCACCATCTTCTTTCGGGCACAACACATTGACCAGTTCATCAAGCGTGGCGGCAGGCCCATGCATGCCGGGTTTATCCGGCACAAGACCGGTGGCATTGGAAATCGCCGCCATCTCCACCATGGTCTTGGAGCCGTCGACGAATTCCACCAGCATGCGCGCATTCATATTGCGGCGCTTGGCCTCTTCCATATAGGCATCTGGTGTTGCCTCGATATTGAGCGGATTGTTCTTGCCCTTGCCTGCTGCAACGATTGGATAGCCGAGGCTGTTCACGAAATTGATGAGCTCGATGCAGGAGGAAGGCTCATCGCCCGCGCCCAGCGTGTAGATGACCCTAAGCCGCCGTGCCTCATGGGAGAGATAGGCGCCGATGGTGACGTCGGCTTCCACATTCATCATCACCAGATGCTTGCCATGTTCCATGGCGGTAAGTCCGATCTCCGCGCCGACACCCGGCTTTCCCGTGGCATCGATCACCACATCGATATGCGGCGACTTGCAGACAAGCTGCGCGTCCTGGGTGAGGGCGGTCTTTCCATTCTCCAGACCGGAATCGAGTTGCGACTGGGTGGAAGCATCAATGTGCGAAGAAGCTCCGCGGCCCGCGATTTTGAGCGCCCGCTCCGCCGCGCCGGGCGCGATTTCGGCAATCGCCGCAACCGTGATGCCCTCCATCAGGTCGCATTGGGTGACGATATCGGTTCCCATCTCGCCCGAGCCGATCAGCCCCACGCGGATCGGCCGGCCCAGCTCTTTCTGCCGTTCTTTCAAATCTTTGGGGAGATTTCCGGAGAGAACTGGCGGGCTCTTGGCCATGGCTGTGGCTCCATGCATGACGAGGGTAAAAAGATACTTTTGTTTTTGACAATGTCAATATGTACTATTATTGCTGAGGCGGAATTTTGGCAGGGCGCATCGCGGCGCGTCATTGCCGGAAACGCCAAAAAAGCACAATACTGATCGCGAGGCAGGAAACATGGCGTCCATCACGTTGCGCGGTGTGAGCAAGAGCTGGGGTGATGTCGTCGGCGTCAGCGCCGTCGATCTCGATATCCGCGACAAGGAATTCATCGTCTTTCTCGGCCCCTCGGGCTGCGGCAAGACCACTACCATGCGCATGATCGCCGGCCTGGAAGAACAGACCGGCGGCAACATTCTGATCGACGGCCAGGACGTGACTGACGTTGACGCCCGCGACCGTGACGTCGCCATGGTTTTCCAGAGCTATGCGCTCTACCCCAACATGTCGATCTACGAGAACATCCGCTTTCCCTTGCGCATGAGAAATGTGCCGCGCGAGAAACAGGATGCCATGGTGCGTGAGGCCGCGAACATGGTGGAACTCGGTGATCTTCTGGAGCGCAAGCCCAAGGCGCTTTCCGGCGGCCAGCGCCAGCGCGCCGCACTCGCCCGCGCCATTGTACGCCATCCCCAGGTATTCCTCATGGATGAGCCGCTTTCCAATCTCGATGCCAAGCTCAGGCTTTCCATGCGCGCCCAGCTCAAGCACATCCAGCGCAGGCTTGAGACCACGACCGTCTATGTGACCCATGACCAGATCGAGGCCATGACGCTCGCAGATCGCATCGTCATCATGAACAAGGGCAAGATCCAGCAGATCGGCACGCCCGATGATGTTTATAACGATCCCGCCAATGTCTTTGTCGCAGGCTTCATCGGTTCACCGCCTATGAATCTCATTCCAGGCAAAATCGGCAAGGGCGGTTTCGAAGCGCCGGCAACAAAGGTGAAGGGGCTGAAAGGCTCCGGCAATGTGACGCTTGGCGTGCGGCCCGAAGACATCAGCGTGGCAAGGAAAGGCCAGGGCCATGTCAAGTCCACCATCTATTCCCTGGAGCCGACGGGCGACCAGACCCTTCTCACTGTGAAGCTCGGCGATCAGCTGCTCGTGGCCCGTGTTGGCCGCTCCTTCCGGCAACCAATCGAAACGCCCATCGAGCTCGCCTTCGATTTGAAGCGCCTCTTCAAGTTTGACACGGCCTCGGGCGAACGGATTCGTCTCTGAGGGGCAGTAGTATCAGCCAACTGCGCCATTCGCGGGACCGACCACATGCTGCAATGTCTCGGGTGCTTCGCCACCGATCGCCCTGATGAGCAATTGAGCAAGGTCACGTCCTGCTGCCTTGAAATCCTCTTCCACATAGATCATCTCGGGCATGGCAATCTTGACCATCGGGCTTGAGTGCTTGGTGGCCACGTCAAAATCCTGAGCGATGACAAGGCCTGCATTCTTGAAACCTGCCGCGAGGGCGAAGGCTGACAAGGTGGCGGCGCTCACGATGCCATCGGGCCTGTGCGGATGGCGCGCCAGCTCCTGGCCTGCGGCTTCGACCTCGGTAAGCAGTGTATCAGTCGAGTAGGTCGCAAGTGGAAACTGTTCGAGATTGAAATCGCGGAGCGCCCTCTCGAAGCCCGCATGGGTGTGATGGAAATAGGTAAGATCCGGAGGCGGGGCAACCAATGCGATGCGCTTTCGCCCGCGTGCCGCAAGCTTGCGCACCGCCTCATAGGCGAAGGCCTCGTTGTCATAGTCGTGATAGGGATGGCAGATGCCCATCTCTGTGCGGCCATGAGTTGCGAAGGGCATGCCGTTTTCCGCCATGTAGCGCACGCGCGGATCGTTCGGCATGATGCGTGAAATAATGACGCCATCCGCCGAGGCCGTCTCAACGACGTAGCGCACCGGCGCCATCTGGTCGTGATAGTCATAGGGCGTAATCACTAGGTGATAGGCCGTACCGGCAAGCCCGCTCGAAACGCCATAGACAAAATCAGCGAAAAAGCCCGAGCCCGCATCTTGTGCATTGAGGATGACGGTGATCACATTGCTGCGGCCGGTACGCAGGCGCACGCCGGCGCGGTTTGGCCGGTAGCCCGCCTGCTGCGCGGCAAGCTGCACGCGCCGCCGTGTTTCCTCCGCAATGGCAGGGCTATCTCGCAGTGCCTGACTCAC
>JBIOWL010000379.1:0-2342 GCA_044868645.1 Aestuariivirga sp. | reverse complement strand
GCATGGCGATAACGACCACAAGCGCCAGCGCGAGAATGATGACGAAGGCTCCGCTGCCGCCCGTAACTCCGAGGGCAAGCAGGAGAATGAACGCCACCATGGAACCGATCATGAACACATCGCCATGGGCGAAGTTGATCATGCCGATGATGCCGTACACCATTGTATAGCCAATGGCGATGAGACCGTAGATGGAGCCGAGTGTGAGTCCGTTAATGAGCTGCTGGAGAAAATACTCCATGCGCCCCCCTATGTTGCTGACGCGTAGCCTTATGATGGCCACTCATGGCAGTTGCCCTTTTTTCGTGGCTTAACGAAAGTACTGAATGATGACAAGCCGTACATCTGGGAGAATTCACCAGCAATTCACAGCGCTTTGGTGAATTATCTGCCTTGCTGCGGGGAAAAGCAGGGTCTCAGCGAGCTTATGATCAAGGCCAAACAACCCATAGCTGCGTAAGATGCCCAATGAAGGGTTGACGGGAAACCGAACTACCTCTATGTGATATATATCAATCTGTAATATATCGATTTGGTTTTCGCATGAACGTCAAGACGCTATGCCTCGGTTATCTCTCGCTTCAGGAAGCGACCGGCTATGAAATCAAGAAGGATGTGGAAGATGGACTCTTCAGCAACTTCATTGAGGCGAGCTACGGCTCCATCTATCCGGCACTCAGCCAACTGGCGCAGGAAGGCCTGGTGACGTTCAGGGAAGAGGAGCAGGCCGGAAAGCCAGACAAGAAAGTCTACGCCATCACTGAGGCCGGGCGTGCAGCGTTGCGCCAAGCGCTTTCAATCCTTCCGGCGCGTGACAAATATAAGTCGGAATTCCTTTTTGTAATGCTTTTGCAGGATCATTTGCCGCCTGCTCAGCGCATAGCAGCAATTGAAAAACAATTGTCTGACTTGCGTGAAGATCTGGCAAACATCGTAGAGTGCAGGGCTTCGAAAGAAGGAGCGCCAGCCTGCGAATTCGTGATGGGTTACGGCGAAGCTGTACTTTCGGCAGGCGCTACCTATCTAGAAGAGAAATTGGCGGAGCATGCGGCCCAAACAAGCATCGCCGCAGAGTAAAATTCGGGAACAGTGAAAATGATCAGGCGCAGCATTTATTTTCTTTTGGCTACCATCATCCTCGGCGGGCTTGCCACTGTCATCGGCTGGTGGTCTTTCGTCGGCTTGCCTTCATTGATCGCCGAGTCGATCAAGAGTGCGCCGCAACCCGTGCAGACAATCTCGGCCGAAGGCGCCAAGACAGAGAGTTGGCAGCGCGAAGTTGCTGCCATCGGCTCGCTGACGGCTTCGGAAGGCATCGATGTCTCGCCCGAGGCCGGAGGCGTGGTGACCGAAGTGCTCTTCGAGTCGGGAGACAGCGTGAAGAAGGGCGACAAGCTGGTGCAGCTTGATACGGCAACCGACGAGGCGGAACTGAAAAGCCTGCGTGTCCAGCTTGCCAATGCTGAATCCGAACTGGAGCGCAAGCAGAAGCTTTCGGACCGGGGCTTTGCAGCCAAAGCGGATTTCGACAATCAGCGCAGCGCGCGTGACCAGTTGCTCGCTTCGATTGAGCGCATTGAGGCCGTCATTGCTCAGAAGTCCGTCTACGCGCCATGGGAGGGCAAACTTGGCCTTCGCAACATTTCTGTCGGCAGCTTCGTTGCGCCCGGACAGAAGATCGTGTGGCTGCAGAAGGTAGATCCCATTTATGTGGATTTCAGCGTTTCCGAGGAAGACTATGGCCGGATAGTGGATGGCCAGAAAGTCACGGCCCTCTTCACCGCCTGGCCGGAACAATCATTTGCCGGCAAAGTTCAGACAGCGGACGCCAAGCTGTCCGAAGAGAGCCGCATGATCACCGTGCGCGCCACCTTCGGTAACGCCGATGGCCGCTTGCTGCCAGGCATGTATGCCAATGTCACGGTGGATTTCGGCGAGCCCGAAAACGTTGTCACAGTGCCACAGACGGCCGTGACCTATTCGCTCTACGGCGACAATGTTTTCGTCGTCGTTCCTGCCAAGCAGCCTGACCCGAACAACAAGGACGAGCAGCTTGAGATCGAGCGGCGCTTTGTGAAGGTGGGTCCGATGCGCGGCGGCCGTGTGCAAGTTGTCGAAGGCCTGCAGCCCGGCGACCGTGTAGTGACGGCGGGTCACAACAAAATCGACCAGGGATCAAAAGTCAGGATCGACAACTCGGTGGCCCTCCGCGAGGCCGAGAGCGTCAATATCCAGTAAGGCGAAGCCAATGCATTTCACCGACATTTTTGTGAAGCGGCCGGTGCTCGCGACGGTGGTGAGCCTGCTCATCCTGATTGCCGGGCTTCAATCCGTCTTCAAGT
>JBIOWL010000378.1:0-11952 GCA_044868645.1 Aestuariivirga sp. | reverse complement strand
ATCGCCTTTGCCCACGGCCTCAATGTGCACTTCAATCTCATCGAGCCGAAGAAGACCATCGACGTCATCATGATCGCCCCCAAGGGCCCCGGCCACACGGTGCGCGGCGAATACCAGAAGGGCGGCGGCGTTCCTTGCCTCATCGCCATCCACAATGATGCCAGTGGCAACGCTCACGACATCGCACTGTCCTACGCGAGTGGCGTGGGCGGCGGCCGCTCCGGCGTCATCGAGACAACCTTCAAGGAAGAATGCGAGACCGATCTTTTTGGCGAACAGGTGGTGCTCTGCGGCGGCCTCGTGGAACTGATCCGCGCCGGCTTTGAGACGCTGGTGGAAGCTGGTTATGCCCCTGAGATGGCTTATTTCGAATGCCTGCATGAGGTGAAGCTCATCGTCGATCTCATCTATGAAGGCGGCATCGCCAACATGAACTATTCGATCTCCAACACGGCGGAGTGGGGCGAATATGTGACGGGCCCCCGCATCATCAACGATCAAACCAAGGCCGAGATGAAAAAGGTACTGAAGGACATCCAGACCGGCAAGTTCACCTCAGAGTGGATGCAGGAATGGAAATCGGGTGCTGCCCGCTTCAAGGGCATCCGCCGCGTGAATGATGCGCATCAGATCGAGCAGGTCGGCGAAAAGCTCCGCGCCATGATGCCCTGGATCGCCAAGAACAAGCTGGTGGACAAGGCGAGGAATTAGCACCGCCACTTTCTCCCCCAACAAGTTGGGGGAGAAAACTCCGCATCTCTCTCAGCTTTGCTGGGGAGCATGCCCTCGGACTTGATCCGAGGGTACCCGCGAAACGGGGGAGGGGTGTCAGCCGAAAATTTGCGCCGAAGGCACCTGTCATCAGACTCCATCCGTCGATGTGAGAAGTGATGCAGATGTGTTGTCAGAGCGCAGCTGCCGGACTAGTTCATCAGCATGCCCAACGCCCCAGAAAACTTGCCCCAGCCGCAACGCATAACAATTGATGATGACTGGTTCGAAGTCCAGAAAATCAATGACAGTCTTTTTGCCATCTCTGAGCCTCGCCATTATGAGCATACCGTACTGAACCTGCTTATTGGCGGGCAGCACGCCGTGCTGATTGACACCGGCTGCGGCATCGGGAATTTGCGCCGGGTTGTTGAATTGCTGACCAGCCATCCTGTGACCGTGATCAACACGCATACGCACCTGGACCATCTCGGCAGCAACAACCAGTTCAGCAACATCATGATGTTCGATCATCCCCGCTCACGCAGCGTTTCGCGTGATGGCGCGCCGCAGGAAACGCTGTTCTGGGAGCTGATCAACGATAAGGTTGTGACGCTGCCATGGCCCAGCGAATTTGAGCGGGAAACCGCGGCGTTGCGGCCCTTCGAAGTATCGCGGTGGCTGAAGCACGGCGATGTCCTGGAGATTGGCGGCACGCAATTGATGGTACTGCACACGCCAGGCGAGGCGCCGGACCACATCTGCCTTCTGGATCAGACCCATCGCGTTCTGTTTTGCGGCGACATCCTGTTGAATGGTGCGGTCTGGTCACATCTCGATGGCGGAGACGTCGCTGCGCTGCGTGCAAGCTACGAACTTCTCATGCGGCATTACGATGAATTTGACTTTCTGATGCCCTCCCACAACGCGCCCCGCCTGAGCAAGGACATCCTGCCCATTGCGCTGGCGGGTGCCGAAGCTGTTCTTGGCGGTAAGATGCGACCTGAAGAAGGTGTGGACCCGTGGGGACGCCGCTACAAGAAATACAGCTTTGGCCACATTTCAATTCTGACGAAATAGTCTCCCCCAGCTTTGCTGGGGGAGGGGGTGTTCGCCGCGTTATGCCGCCAGCGCCTTTTCAACAAAGGCGGATGTATTCTTCGCAAGCCAGTTCTCGAAGCTCCCCGGCTCCTGGCCGGTCAGCGCCTTGTAGTCGCCTGTCACACCGGCAAGCCCGCCTTGCGCAATGTTCTGGTCAAAGGAAGCAAAAAGCCTTGCCATGCCTTCCGGCATGCCGGCGCCCACCATGCCTTGCACCAGACCATCGACCGGCACATGCACCACATTGAGCGCCTTGCCCGTGGCCTTGCTCACCAGCGCGGCGATCTCATCAACCGTATATTCTTTCGCGCCCGTCAGCGTGTAGATGTTCTTGCCGCCCTTGCCAGAGGCAAGCGCCGCCGCATCGGCGCGCGCCAGGTCATCGCGGGCGATGTAAGGGGTCTTGCCCTGCGCGGAGGCCGAATACTGCGTACCGGATTTCAGTGCATGGGGCAGGGAGTAGAACAGGTTCTCGGCGTACCAGTTGTGGCGCAGCACCGTCCAACCCTTGAGGCCGGAAGCGGCCAGAGCCTTTTCCGTGTTGAGATGGTCCGGCGCGAACAGCACGGCCGATGTGTCGGGCGTCGGTATGGAGGTATAGAGCACATGCTCGGCGCCTGCCTTTTCCGCAGCCTTCACCGCATTGCCATGCTGCTTCTGGCGAACGCCCGGCTCAAAACTGTCGGTCGAAATGATGAGGAGCCGCTTGGCCCCGGCAAAGGCCTTCACCAGCCCCGCCTCGTCATTGAAGTCCGCCGCGCGCACCTCAACGCCCTTGGCTTTGAGATCGGCAAGCTTGCCCGGATCGCGGGTCGCCGCGATGATCTTGTTGGCAGGCACATTGTAGGTGGTGAGCAGATAATTGACGACGGCCCGGCCCAGTTGGCCTGCAGCTCCGGTAACAAGATACATGGCATTCTCCTTGATTTGGTCTCTGAATGAGACTAAGTCTCAGATATTCAAATCAGGGAATTCCACAAGAAGGCAGTTTTGCCGCCCCTGGTAACAGCGAAGGAACCAGCGATGGACCAAGTCACCACCTCCCGGCGTAGCAACCGCCAGAACGAAGAGCTCAACGAGCGCTGCCCCATCCGCGATGTGCTGGACCGGGTCGGCGACAAATGGAGCGCCCTTATTGTGCGCGAATTGCGCGATGGCCCCCGGCGTTTCGGCGTGCTCCGCCGTGCCATCGAGGACATTTCCCAGCGCATGCTGACCGAGACGCTGCGCAATTTGCAGCGCGATGGCTTCATCACCAGGACGGTCATCCCCACAACACCACCCCAGGTCGAATATGCGCTGACGCCCCTTGGCAATTCGCTGGAGCAGGCTCTAGGCCGGCTCGCCGAATGGTCTGCCACCAATCACGGGGCCATCCGCTCCGCCCGCCAGCGGTTTGATGCAATCGCTTCGGCTTAGCCTTGTCACGGCACCGTCATGCACCAGCGCTTATCTTGGCCATGATGAAGTTGTCCGCATGCTGATTGAAGCGGATGCACTGATATATCAATTGTCGGCTGCCCTGGAAAAACGCGCATTGACCTGACGTATTTTCCGCTTCACCGGTGATTCCCGATAGACTCACCTGACTCAATCGGCTTTTCCTGCAGGATAAAGTCGCAGGCACAAAGCTTTTCTGTAATCATCCCATTTTCGCCCCAATCAAGTCATCATATTTTCCCGGACGGGTCCCTGGCACAAGACGCGACGGCTGATGTTAACCTTGTGTTAATCATTTTCTTTCGCAGCGTTAACCGTCGCCTATAGTCAGGGAACGGCGGAGTGAGTTGCATGGCCTTTTGGGGGCCCTGCACCTTGTTGTGGGACGGCACAAACGAGGAGCAGTGACATGAGTGTTTCGGAGGCCATCAATGCGGGAGCGAACCTGCGGCGTATGAATGGAAATTCGCATCATGTGGCCAAGCCTAAAAAGGGCCCGTCACGGCGCGTCAACGAGGCCAAGTCAGAGCGTCAGCCCGTTGAGGAGATGCTGTTGCAGCTCCGCGAGATCATCGTCGGTCCGTACGAAAGGTTGAGCGAGGCTCGCTTCGAGGAAATGCTCGACATCATGTCCGAGCAGCAGGACGAGAACGAGAACCGCTTCCAGGCCATCGAAACGGATGTGGGCGAGATCAAGGTCGCCTCCGCCCGCATGGAGAAACTGTTCTCGACATTCGATCTCAGGGTCGATGACCTCGCTTTCAAGGTCGATGAAAAGACCCGCGAAGTGCATGAGGCCTATGGCAAGGCCATCCACGAACTCAAGAGCGACTTCGCCCTCAAGATGGAAATGATCGCCGGAACCCTGCAGCAGTGCCTCAAGGATCTGGAGCTTGAGACCCGCAAGGAGCTCCTGGAACTTTCTTCCACGCTCATGGCCCACGTCAGCGAAGAGGACAAGCGCATGGAGAAGGAGCGCGACGATTCATCCCGCATTCTCGATCAGCGCATTGCCCAGTGGCGCGCCGAGATGGAGGACGACCGCCGCGGGGACATGGATGCTGTCGCCTCCTCGCTCATGGAGATCGGCCAGCGCATGCTGGCGCTTCGCAAGAGCAACCCGATCTAACATTTACATTCCTCCCCCGCTTGCGGGGGAGGTGTCACCCCGAGCCTTGGCGAAGGGTGACGGAGAGGGCGGGCCCCACTGAACCGCTCAGCTTCTTCTCCCCTCTCTCTGAGGTGCGATCGGACTTGCTCCGGGAGCCACAATGCCTGCGACGCCACAAGGCATTGGCCGGATATTTGGCTTCTACAGTGAACCCCACCTGAACGGCCTATTCAGTAGCAGTTCTGTCTGAATAGCGCAGTCTTCTCCCGAACAAGGCGGCAATGGTGCCGCAGTAGCGAAGGAGAATTCAAATGTTTGTGCATGTTCACGCATTGAAGTTCGCCGCAGTCCTCGCTGCGGTATCCCTCTTAGGTGTTGCTGGCCCGGTGCAGGCGGCCGTTCCTTGCGGCACCCATGACGTTATGGCCGAGGCGCTCAGTACCAAGTTCAAGGAAGTGCGCCGCGTCACGGGCGTATTGAATGCCAAGGCTGTCATGGAAATTTTCATGTCGCCGCAAGGCACTTGGACAGTGCTTGTGACCAACACCAACGGTATCGCCTGCATTGTCGCCGCTGGGCAAGACTGGCAGGAAGATCCGGTAAAGCCAGCTGGACTTGATAGCTGAGAAGAAGGCTCGAGACCCGGCTTGAAGTTCTGCGCGTGGTCCTTCTGTGACGCGGGCAGAGATGAGATGAAGGCCGTATTTGCCTTGGAAGCAGACAAATATCCGTTGGCCTGACAAGGCGTACCGCAGTTCCGTCCTCAACATGGCCTGAACGCCGCGCATGCTTCCGCCATTCCCTTTCGCCTGAATTCAGGTAATGCTCCGGCAGGGAGCGAACCCATGAGCCTTGACGACGATATTGCGCGGCTGAAGCTGCAGGAAGAACGGCTGACCTTCAAAACCTTCAGCGAGGAGGAGGCCTGGAAGCTCGGCAGCGCCATGCGTGCGATGGCCCTTGAGCGCAAGCTGCCCCTCGTCATGGATATTCGTATCGGCATCCGCCCGCTCTTCTATGCGGCCCTTCCCGGAACGACACCGGAAAACCCAGACTGGGTGCGCCGCAAGATCAACACAGTCTACCGCTTCGAAGCCTCGTCCTATCGCGTGGTCCTGCAATTTAAGAAGAAAGGCGAGGCCTTTGATGCCGCGAGGGGGCTTGATCCCATGCACTATGCGCCCGCGGGCGGCGGCTTTCCCATCCGCATTGCCGGCAATGTGGTGGGCGTTGTCACTGTCTCCGGCGTGCCCCAGCGCGAGGATCACAACTTCGTCGCTGAAAGCCTCTCCCTCCATCTCGGCGTTCCTTACAAAGAGATCGCGCTGCCGCCTGAAAGCCCCTGATGTCGCAGGAAATTCTCTTCTGGGTCATGGCGGCGCTCGCCACCTTTCTGGTGGGCGCATCGAAAGGCGGTCTGCCCGGAGTGGGCCTCATGGGTGTTCCCGTTCTCGCCCAGGTCGTTTCACCCGTCTATGCCGCGGGCCTTCTCCTGCCGCTCTATGTTGTGAGCGATTGGTACGGCCTCTGGCTCTACCGCAAAAACTACGATGCCTGGAACATCAAGCTCATCACGCTCGCGGCTTTGATCGGCATCGCCATCGGCTGGGCCACGGCGCAATACAACAATGATGCACTGGTGAAGGTGATCGTCGGCCTCATGGGTCTTTGGTACACCGCGGACCTCATCTGGAAATACAGCCGCAAGGTGGAAGTCATTCCGAAACCCGCCGATGTGCCGCGCGGAATTTTCTGGGGCTCGCTTACGGGCTTCACCAGTTTCGTCGCCCATGCCGGCGGCACGCCCTATCAGATGTTCGTGTTGCCCCAGAAGCTCGACAAGATGACTTACGCGGGCACCGCCACCATCACCTTTGCCTTCATCAACATGCTGAAGCTTCCGCCCTACTTCTTTCTCGATCAGATCAATCTCGCAAGCCTCGAGCGCGACTTATATCTCGCGCCCGTTGCGCTCATCGGTGCCTGGGCCGGCTTCAACCTGACAAAATCGCTCAACGAAAAAATCTTCTTCCGCTGCGTTGAAATTGCGCTCTTCCTCTTTTCGGTGAAACTCCTCTGGGACGGCATTACGACTTGGAGTGTGTGATAAATTTCACCCCTCTCCTCTGGAGAGGGTGTCCCGAAGGGGCGGGTGAGGTACCTCATCCGGCGCGCGCTCCGCTCGCGCCACCTTCTCCAGAGGAGAAGGGTAGTCACTCCGGCTTGCGCAGGGATGACGGCCAGTGCAAACTTCGCAATAAGGGGCGCAGCACAATGGGATTCGTCATGTCGATTGCGCGCATTGCGGCACTTTTTCTCTTTGCATTTTTTACGAGCCTTCCAGCCTTCGCTGAAGGCCAGCGCGTCATCCTCGTGCTCGATGCTTCGGGTTCCATGTGGGGCCAGGTCGATGGCCGCGCCAAGATCGACATCGCCAAGGAAATCGTTGGCAAGGTCGTCGGCACCTGGAAGCCGGAAGATGAATTGGGCCTCGTCGCCTACGGCCACCGCAAGAAGGGCGCATGTGACGACATCGAAACCCTGATCGAGCCCGGCGCGCTCGACGCCGGCACCTTCATGCAGTCCGTGATGGCCCTTTCGCCCAAGGGCAAGACGCCCATGACGCAATCCGTGCGCCAGGCGGCAGAGGCGCTCAAATTCACCGAAAAACAGGCCACCGTCATTCTCGTCTCCGATGGCATCGAGACCTGTGATCCCGATCCCTGCGCCGTTGCTGAGGAATTGGAGAAAATGGGTATCGGCCTCACCGTCCACACCGTCGGCTTTGGCCTCGATGATCAGGGCGCCGTTGCCCAGCTTCAGTGCCTTGCCGAAAAGACGGGCGGCATTTCGGTGCTTGCTGAAAATGCCGATGAACTGGAAATCGCCCTCAAGAAAACCGTCGAGGCAAAACCTGCAGAGCCGCAGCCTGAACCCGCACCCGCCTTCAATCTCACGGGGCGCGTTGTGATGGCGACGGGCGTCGATCAGTTGCCGCAAGGCTTTGACACGCCGTCCTGGGAAATTTCCAGCGCCGTCAATGGCGAGAAGGGTGATTGGGTAAAGACGGAATATGGTGCCGCCATCAAATCCAACATTGAAGCGCCCGGCGATTATCTCGTCATCGTGTCGCTCGATCTGGCAAAGACTGAGGCACCCGTTGCCATCATGGATGGCAAGACCTCAAATCTTGATCTGAGCTTCGAGGCAGGCCTCATCAGCTTCAAAGGCGAGATGGATGAAGGCCAGCCCCTCACTGATGGCTCCACCACCTGGGAGCTTCTCGATTCCGGCGGTAACTGGCTCGCCACAAAATATGGGCCGGAGGTCGGCTTCTTCGCCACCGCTGGAAACTACAAGGTGAGACTCTCTCTCGGCGAAGCCAAGGTGGAACAGGACGTCGCCTTTGTTGCAGGTAAAGCGGAGCAAAAAACCATAACGCTTGGCGGTGGTGCCATTGATGTCTCGGCCGTCTTTGCCCCCGGCGGTCCGCCCGTTCTCGATGGCGCAGCCATTGAACTGCAAAAGGGCGAGGCCAATGTGGACGGCAAGCATGAATGGATTGCCACCAGCTATGGCTCCAAGGCCACCTATAAGCTGGGCCCCGGCAAATACCGCATCGTTGCAACGCAGGACTACGCCACGGGCTTTGCCGATGTGGAGGTGAAGGCAGGGCAGGTGAGCGCGATTGAAGTGAGCGTCAATGGCGGCTTTCTCGCCGTCAGGTCGGATGGCGATGCCACGATCGAGGTCTATGCCGGCGAGAAGGATATTTCCGGCAACCGCAAATGGATCGCCACTGACTACAACGGTCAGTTCAACAAGGCCGTCAACGCCGGAACCGTTCACATCATCGCCAAGAAACCAGACGGCACCGTGATCGGCGAGAAGGATGTGGCGATCACCGCCGGCCAGCGCAGCGAGCTGACGATCCCCTAGCTACATCAGAAACCACACCACCGCGGCAGTAGCGAGTCCCGCAATCATGCCCGCAAGCGTGAGCTTACCGATAACGCCGCCACCCGCCATCCACGCATAGACGGCCTTGGCGACCTGGTTGACTGCCACGGTGATCAGCACAACCTCCGCCGGCAACGGCAAGGCATCGGGCAGTCTCGCGGCGGCAAGTGTCATCGCATCCACATCAGCGAGACCTGAAAGGGTGGCCAGCGAATAGAGCCCGGCTGCCCCATAATATTGCCGGGCAAGAACCGATGCCACCGACACCACAGCCAGAAGCAGTCCGAAACGCAACACCTCCATCAGTTCAAACGGATTGGTGAAGTTGAGCTGCGGCGCCTGCGCAGGCTCGCCCTTGCGGGCCTGCCTGACAAGAACCCACGTCAAAATGCCCATGGCAATAGCGCCGGGAATGAGTGGCAGGGCGATTGCCTTGGCAAGCGGCAGGTTGATAAGGCCGCAAACCACGATAACGCGCAGCATCATCACAGCCGCTGCTGCAAGAATACATCCCGCAAGGAACCGCTCATGGCCCTGGGCCTGCCGTGAGAGCCGGGCGAGAGACAGTGTTGCAGCCGTTGAAGCAAAGATGCCCGCAAGGAGGGCCGTCATCAGAAGCCCGCTTCTCGCTCCGGCAAGACGCGAGGCCACATAGCCCGCAAATGAAACCGCGGCGATGAGGATGGTCATCAGCCACAATTGCCAGGGCACAATTGCGCCCCAAGGGTCGATCGGCGTGTTGGGCAAAAGCGGTAGGGCGATGAAGGTCATGGCCGCGAGCTGCAGCATCGAGCGCAGCTCCGGCCAGCGCAGCCTTTCCAGCCAGCCATGCAGCGTTTCTTTCCCGGCCAGAAGCAGGGCAGTTACCACGCCCGCCGCAGCGGCAATCTTCACATCTCCCAGCACGGCAAGCATGCCGAGAAGGAAGGTGATCATCGCCGCCACAAGCCCCGTGGCGCTCAGGTCTTTATCGCGCTCGCCCTCCCGCCACATGTAGGCGCCGAGAGTGATGCTCACCACGGCAAAGCTCACCGCCGCCAGAATGCGGTCACCTGACGTCGAAAGCACGCCGACGATCCCGCCCGTAAGGCCAAGCAGCGTGAAGGTGCGAAGCCCGGCAGTGCGGCTGCCTTCCCGGCCCTTGCGTTCGCGCCAGCCCCGTTCAAGGCCGATCAGGAAACCGATGGCAAGCGCCGTTCCAAGACGCAAGGCAAGATCAATGCTGTCCATGTGGATTGTTAGCACGTTTTCGTTAGCGCGCCTTCTGGCCACGTGGCAGCGCAGCGAAGCTACGATTCCGCAGCTTTCCAAAAAATTCTTCATCCCGGCGACCTGGCTACGCCGAAGCGAAGCTTCAGCTTCGCCAAGGCGAGAAGCCGGGACCCATTGAACCATTTCAGGATGCAGCCTGCAAATGGGCGTGGCTCAGGGGGTCCCGTGTCGCGCTTCGCTTGCACGGGATGACGGCCTTCGCCCATACAACTATGACAATGTTTTCCTTGAAGGTGTGAGAGACGCATGTGAGTTTCTGCTACCCAAGGAAATCATCATGAAACTAGAATTCCACACCCTCGATGTCTTCACTGACAGGAAATTCGGTGGCAATCCGCTGGCTATCGTGCTCGGCGCCGATACGCTGACGACCGAACAGATGCAAACCATCACCCGTGAGTTCAATCTCTCGGAAACCACCTTTGTGATGACTCCGGAAAATCCGGCGCACACGGCAAAGGTCCGCATCTTCTATCCCGGCGGTGAAATGCCTTTCGCGGGCCACCCGACGCTTGGCACTGCCGCACTTCTTGCCGAACTCAAGAACAAGCCAAGCTGCACCATCGAAACAACCGTCACGCTCGAACTCAAGGCAGGCCTCACGCCCGTCAAGATCTCACGCATCGCCGATCGTCTTACCGGCATCTTCACTGCGCCGGTCATTCCGTTCCACACCGATGCAAAGCTGCCGTCCGTCGATCTCGTGGCGAAAGCGATCAACCTCGAACCATCCGACATCGGATTTGACGGCCATGGTCCCGCCTCTATCGAAGGTGGCCCGCGCTTTTTCTACGTGCCGCTGAAATCCCGCGAGGCGCTCGCCCGCTCCGCCGTGCGCCAACCCTATTGGTCGGAGATGCTCGCTCCCCTGGGTGGCCTCGAAGCCGCCTATCTCTATGCGCGGGGCGGCGAAAACGAGGGCACTCATTTCCGCGCCCGCATGTATGATCCGGGCGGCGGCATTCCCGAAGATCCCGCCACGGGCTCGGCCACCGCACTCCTCGCCGCTCAACTGCTGAAGGCGGAAAAGCTCAAGGACGGCGCCCACCGCTGGCAGTTGGAGCAGGGCTATGAAATGGGCCGCCCGTCTGATTTGCGCCTTGAAGCCGACGTCGAATCTGGCAAACTGAAAGCCGTCCGCGTCGGGGGCAGCGCGGTTCGCATGATGAGCGGGGAACTCGAGCTATGAGCCTGAACCAGTTTCTCTTGATCCTACACATTCTCGCTGTCGCCTATGGCATGGGGCTAGGCATGAGCAACTTCCTCAACATGCAAATCGCCAAAACCCAAACAGGCGACATCGCCAAGGGCCTCGCGATGCACCGCATTGGAATGATGCGCTATACCGACATTGCCATCGCCGGCATTCTGCTGACGGGCCTTCTCATGGTCTGGGCTGCGGGCGGCGTCTCGGCAGTAGCGCCCTGGTTCCATGTGAAGATGGCCGCCGTCATCATTCTCGTCGCGGCCTATGGTGCCATGCGCATGACAGTTGGCCAGATGCTGCGCACCGGCAACATGGCGCTGGCCTCGCGCATCGCCATTCTCTCGCCAATTCTCTCACTCTCGGCCATTATCGCAGTCATCTGCGCCGTTCTCGCCTTCAAGGCCTAGCTAGCGATAAGCCGCGAGATAATCCTCAGGCACCGGCACATCGACAATCACGCCCAGCATCAGCGTGATGATCACCGCTGCTGCGACGGCGCCCATCACGGCCGCAGGCAATGGCGCGTTGAGCCCTGTCAGCTTTTTCAGCGCAAAACCGAGATTGGCCGCATAGGCAACGACCGCCAATCCGTAATAGGGCACGAAGAACACGGTCCACGGCCATGACTGAAAGCCCGCCGCCCCGAACCACAGATTGGTGTCGAGCCCCAGCCTCAGCCTTGCCCACATGACCGCGAACACATGGGTCGTGAGGAAAATGGCGAGATAGATTTCACATATCAGCTTCCAGTCGCGGCGCGCGATGAAGCCGGTCAGCCTGGCCTGTATCAGGAAGATGCTTGCCGTCACATGGGCTGCCACCACCAGAAGCAGAACAGGCTCCACAAAGCGCGCCCGGTAGATGGACCGTAAGCCCGACATCACCAGCTGATAGACATCGCTGCCCGCCGCCAGTGACAGGTGGTTGAGCAGATGAAACAACACAAAGACTGCCAGCACCACATCGCAGATGCGGCGCAGCCGGCGGATCCTGTCAATATCCAGCTCGTATTCTTCTGATGGTCTGAAGAGCACAATGGCCCAAGCCAATCAGAAAAGCCCGCCGCGATCAATGCGGGATCAATCAAGTGGCCGGTGTTGTATGAACGCTACTGCTCTTCGATGAGGGCGAGCGCCTCGGCGGTCACCGC
>JBIOWL010000377.1:0-4356 GCA_044868645.1 Aestuariivirga sp. | reverse complement strand
GACCCCGTTGCAGGATCCTAAGGTGGCTGGCTCTTTATAGGAACGGCGATCTTTCAGCCTTACCTGCCATATATGCGCCCGGAATACCGGCCCAGCCCGTAGTAGCTGGGGTAGACCCTTGCAAACCCGGGAGCTGGCGCCACGCTAGCGCTGCCCGCAGGCCCGTCGCCCTTATCCATCCAGCTCACCGTCGCGAACAGGACCCCGGTGGAGAGGGCAGTCACGCATATGACCCATTCTAGGAATGATGTCAAGTAGTGTAGGAAAGTATTTTTGAACTATTTTCACCCCTCCCCTAACCCTCGTCCTGAGGTGCCCGCGCAGCGGGCCTCGAAGGATGCGCAACCGGTCCATGCTTCGAGGGCGCTACGCGCCACCTCAGCATGAGAGGGTAGAGAATAATCGGGGCAGGGGTGGGGCTGCAGCCTACGGCTGACCCACCTTGTCTCGCGGAGCGCGCACCGCGATCCACTCCTCCCTGAAGGGAGGAGTGAAGCACAATTTCCCTCACCCTGAGGTGCTCGCGAAGCGAGCCTCGAAGGGTGCGCAACCTGCCCATGCTTCGAGGCTTTGCATTCCGCAAAGCACCTCAGCATGAGGGTACAAAAATGGTGCAGAAGCTCTACCGGCTTCTCTCAATCTCCACGCCAACGTTGCTCGCATTGGAAAAGCTGGGCTCCATCTCTTGCTGCGCTCGGATGGAATGACGCGCCTTTATTCCTCCGTCATTCCATCCAAGCGATGTGGAACACATCGCGAGAGATGGAACCCAGCCTGGGGATATGATGGATTGAAGTATTCAACCGGATTGTTTCGACCAGTATGCGGCGATCGAGGACCCGCAAGCAGGCGGGGAGTGGCACTGTCACCAGTTAACCACACCGTTAAACTTTTACTTAACCTGTCCCATTCCGAGTCAGGCCCCACTTTACTCAAATCGCTCCCTGATTTACCTTTCATTAAGACTTGAGGCGAGGACAGCGGCAAAGACTGCCCGACTCAGGCGTCAAAACATTAGGGCTGGGAGTGGGGTATGGTGCGCGGGGCCTTTGCCGTTGGCTTGCTGTTGGCTGTCATTGGCATGACGGATGTGTCAGCAGCCAAGCAGCTGACGGGTCCTGAATTTGCCGATGAATTCGGCCAGTCGCTTCCGCCCGTGGGTTTCGTCAAATTCTGCGCCTCGAACCCCGAGGAATGCCGTTCTGTGGGGCGCAACATCAAGCGCATGTCCATGACGCCGGAAGATTGGAACACGATTTTTCAGGTCAACAGGGCGGTGAACGTCGCCGTCAAGCCGGTCAGCGACATGGAACTCTATGGCGTTGAGGAACGCTGGGCCTATCCGAAGGATGCCGGCGACTGCGAGGACTACCTGCTGCTCAAGAAGCGCGAGTTGGAGAAGCTGGGTTTCCACGCCGGCGCACTGCTCATCACCGTCGTTCTCGACGAGAAGAATGACGGCCACGCCGTTCTTACCGTGGCCACTGAGAAGGGCGACTATGTGCTCGACAACCGCCGCAACGACATTCTGTTGTGGAAGGACACAGGATATACCTTCCTCAAGCGCCAGTCGCCCCATGACCCGCGCCGCTGGATGGCCCTCACAGGCGCAAAGAGCGATGGAACGCTGGTTTCCAGCGGGAATTGATCCGACCCCTGCAAAAATAGGGGCGCCGTTTCCGGCGCCCTTTTTTTCTTCCACTCTCCGTCATCCCGGCGACCTGGCTACGCCGAAGCGAAGCTTCAGCTTCGCCAAGGCGAGAAGCCGGGACCCATTAGAGCCTCTCAACGTGTCGCATCCCGAACCGGCTCAGTGGGTCCCGTGTCGCGGGCTTCGCCCTTGCAGGGATGACGAAAACGTTGATTACCTCAAATCCACCAGCCGCAAATACGGCTTCACGGCCTTCCACCCTTGCGGGAACTTCTCTTTTGCCGCGTCATCGGAAATCGAGGCAAGGATGATGGCCTGATCGCCCTGTTTCCAATCTGCAGGCGTGGCAACCGACTTCGTGGCAGTGAGCTGCAAGGAGTCGATCACACGCAGGATCTCATCGAAGTTGCGCCCCGTGCTCATGGGGTAGGTGACCATCAGTTTGATCTTCTTGTCCGGCCCGATGACATAGACATTGCGTACCGTCTGGTTGTCGGCGGCGGTGCGGCCCTTGGCATCACCCGAAGCATTGGGATGGATCATGCCGTAGAGCTTGGCCACCGTCATCTGGCTGTCGCCGATCATAGGATACTGAACATCCGCGCCCGTGACATCCTTGATGTCCTTCTTCCAGCGCAGGTGGTCGTCAACGCTGTCAACCGAAATACCGATGAGCTTGACGCCGCGCTTCTGGAACTCGCCAGACTTGAGCGCCATGGCGCCAAGCTCAGTGGTGCAGACGGGCGTGAAGTCCTTCGGGTGAGAGACGAGAACGGCCCATGAGCCGTCAATATAGTCGTGAAACTTGATGCGGCCTTCCGTGGTGTCGGCCTCGAAATCAGGGGCAATATCGCCAAGTTGCAGTGCCATGTCGGCCTCCCTTTTTTACTTTGGGTAGTATAGGCGAACAATCGTTCGGAATAAAGAACAAAATAGTCTGACGCATTTGCGCAAATCACCGCTTCCGGCTTAATCTATTGAATCAGTGGGGATTCGCCACGCCACCGACAAGAGACTGGAGCTCGCCATGCCTTTCAACGCGAAGCTTGCCCGGGATATCGGACTGAACAAAGCCGAGACCGCTATCATGCGGAAGCTGGCAAGCCCCGAAGCCATCCAGGATTTCCTGACGGCCATGCCCAGCAATCCCGAACCCGAGGGCGACACCTGTTACTCGGTGAGGATGGCGCTGAAGATGAACTGCTGCCACTGCATCGAGGCGGCCTTCATTGCCGCTTGTGCTTTGATGCTGCATGGCAAGCCTGCGCTTCTGATGGATTTCGAGGCCAAGGGCGATGACGACCATGTGGTGGCGCTGTTCAAGCGGGGTGGGCACTGGGGCGCCATTTCCAAGAGCAATCACATCTGGCTGCGCTGGCGCGATCCCATCTACCGGTCCCCACGCGAACTCGCCATGAGCTACTTTCACGAATATGTATTGAACGACAACAAAACGCTCCGGCGCTTTTCACGGCCCTTTGACATCGGCGCTTATGATCCGACACACTGGATCACCTGCGAAACGGATTGCTGGGACATGGCGGGCGAACTGGTTGCTCTGCCACACATTCCTCTGCTGACCCCGGCCCAGGCAAAGAGACTGCGCAAGCGCGAGCATTTCGAAGTCCATGCCGGCAACATGAAGGAATTCGGGCCAGACCTCAGGCCGCTCAACCTTTGATGCGTTCGCCCTTGGGATCGTAGAAGGGCTGGAACTGCACATCAGCGGCATGGCGCTTCCACGCCAACTCGACTTCCCACGAGCCGCTGTCGAGCCATTCCTTGGTGACACCTTCGGGATTCTTCACATAGGCGAGCGCCAGCGAACGGCCGATGCGATGGCCCCAGGCCCCCGACGTTGTGGAGCCGACGATGACGCCGTTCCGGTAGAGCGGTTCTTCGTGATACATCATTGGCACAGCATCGCTGGTGTCCCTGAGGGCAATCGCCACCATGCGCTTGCTGAACACCTTGAGCTTTCGCTGCTTGGCCAATGCCTTCTGCCCGATGAAGCCGCCCTTCTTGTCCCAGGCCACGCCGAAGCCGAGCCCGGCTTCCAGCGGTGTGTCTTCATCGGCGATGTCATGGCCCCAATGGCGATAGCCTTTCTCCATGCGGGCATTGTTCATGCTGTGCATGCCGGCAGGCGCGAGGCCGAATTCCTCTCCGGCCTTCAGGATGGTTTCCAGAACATGCTCGGCGAATTCGGCGGGCATGTAGAGTTCCCAGCCCAGCTCGCCCACATAGGTGAGCCGCGTGGCACGGACCATGGCGCAGCCGACCTCGATCTCGCGCGATGTTGCGAAGGGGAATGCCGCATTCGACAAGTCCTCACCGGAAAGTTTGTGCAGCAACGCGCGCGACTTCGGCCCCATGAGTGAGAGCATGGGCAGACCCGAAGAAATATCTGTGACCGTGCAGTTTGCATCATTGGGAATGTTGCGTTTCAGCCAAGCAAGATCGCGGGTCTGTGTGGCAGAACCTGACACCACCATGAACTTGCGCTCGCCAAGGCGCGTCACAGTCAGGTCCGCCTCGATGCCGCCGCGCTCGTTGAGCCATTGCGTATAGACAACTTTGCCTGCCGGAACATCGACGTCATTGGCACAGCATCGCTGGTGTCCCTGAGGGCAATCGCCACCATGCGCTTGCTGAACACCTTGAGCTTTCGCTGCTTGGCCAATGCCTTCTGCCCGATGAAGCCG
>JBIOWL010000376.1:0-5969 GCA_044868645.1 Aestuariivirga sp. | reverse complement strand
GAAGGGTTGGAAGGTGTGCGTTGCCGGTGTCCCCAGCGAGGTCGTGTAGCCCCACAATCTCGCTCTCCGAGCCCCCGGATCACCGTCCGGGGGCTTTCTTGATTCGCGGCAAAGCCTTGCGGGGCTGTGGGAGTGGCCCTAAAGAGCGCCACGAGTACGTATCGGCCGACCCTCACTCTCCATGGGCCGGCTTGACCCATCCATCCAGACTGGATCGGCGGGTCAGGCCGCCGATGGAGAGAAAGCGGAAGGTTCAGCCCGATTCGTTTTTCTCACTAGAATGACCACGAGATCGACCGGACCCTGCACCACATGAGCACGCTTGCGCAAATCCGCACCACCTTCCTCGACTTCTTCAAGTCACGGGGCCATGAGGTTGTCGCCTCCTCGCCGCTCGTGCCGCGCAACGACCCGACGCTGATGTTCGCCAATTCGGGCATGGTGCAGTTCAAGAATGTATTTACCGGCCTTGAGAAGCGCCCCTACAGCCGAGCCACCACGGCGCAGAAATGCGTGCGGGCAGGCGGCAAGCACAATGACCTCGACAATGTCGGCTACACGGCACGCCATCACACCTTCTTCGAGATGCTCGGCAATTTCTCCTTCGGCGATTATTTCAAGGCGGAGGCCATCGAATTTGCCTGGACGCTTGTCACCAAGGAATATGGCCTGCCGAAGGACAAGCTGACGACGACGGTCTTTTCGGAAGACGATGACGCTTTCAATTTGTGGAAGAAGATCGCAGGCCTTCCCGACAGCCGGATCATCCGCATTCCGACATCGGACAATTTCTGGCGCATGGGCGACACGGGCCCGTGTGGGCCATGTTCGGAAATCTTTTACGATCATGGTGAGAAGATTCCAGGCGGACCTCCCGGCAGCGTCGACGCCGATGGCGACCGCTTCATCGAGATCTGGAACCTGGTGTTCATGCAGTTTGAGGAGCAGCCGGGTGGCGGGCGCATCAACCTGCCGCGGCCGTCCATCGACACAGGCATGGGGCTTGAACGCATCTCCGCCGTGTTGCAGGGCACTCACGACAACTATGAAACTGATCTCTTCAAGACACTTATTGCCGCCATCGTCGAGCGCAGCGGTGTTCCCGCGGAAGGCAAGGCCAAAGCCTCCAACCGCGTGATCGCGGACCATCTGCGCGCTTCGTCATTCCTCATTGCCGATGGCGTGCTGCCGTCGAACGAGGGACGCGGCTATGTGCTCCGCCGCATCATGCGCCGTGCCATGCGCCATGCGGAGCTGCTCGGCGTCAAAGAGCCCTTGATGCACAAGCTGGTGCCCACACTGGTGCGCGAGATGGGTGCTGCTTATCCGGAATTGCCTCGGGCCGAAGCGCTCATCAGCGAAACGCTTCTTCTGGAAGAAACGCGCTTCCGCAAGACCTTGGAACGCGGACTTAAACTCTTGGATGAAGAGTCTCACGGCCTCAAGGCAGGTGACGTTTTCAGGGGCGAGACTGCTTTCAAGCTTTATGACACTTATGGCTTTCCGCTTGACCTGACGCAGGATGCTCTGAAGCCACGCGGCATCACCGTTGATACCGATGCTTTCGCCAAGTCCATGGAACAGCAGCGCGAGGATGCACGCCGCGCCTGGAAGGGCACGGGCGAGGCGCAGACCGATGCGATATGGTTTGACCTTCGCGAGAAACTCGGCGCCACCGAATTCCTGGGCTACGATACGGAGCAGGCCGAGGGCCTGGTACTCGCCGTGGTTGCCGATGGCAAGTCAGTAGCGGAGTTGAAGATTGGCAAAAAGGGCGCCGTCATTGTGAACCAGACGCCATTCTATGCTGAGTCAGGCGGACAGACCGGTGATCACGGTACAATCACCACGGCGGATGGCGGAAAATTCCGTGTGACCGACACGGTGAAGCGAGTGGGCGATCTTTTTGTGCACCAAGGTGAAGTTGTTGAAGGCGCGGTCAAGGCACTGCAAACTTGCGTGCTCGAGGTTGATCATGGGCGCCGCGGCGGCAACCGGCAACACCACTCCGCAACGCACCTGTTGCATGAAGCGTTGCGCCGCCGCCTTGGCACTCATGTTGCGCAAAAAGGCTCACTAGTGGAACCCAACCGTTTGCGTTTTGATTTCTCGCACACAAAGCCCATGACCGCCGACGATCTGGCGAATGTGGAGGCGGTGGCCAATTCCATGGTGCAGCAGAATGATGCCGTGACCACGCGCCTCATGACAGTCGATGCGGCGATTGCCGAGGGCGCCATGGCGCTGTTCGGCGAGAAGTATGGTGACGAGGTTCGCGTCGTCTCCATGGGACGGAATGCGCCCGGATCGGAGCGGCCCATCTATTCGCTGGAACTTTGCGGCGGCACGCATGTGTCGCGCACCGGCGATATCGGCCTCATAAAGGTGCTGTCGGAAAGCGCAATTGCAGCAGGCGTGCGCCGCATCGAGGCTTTGGCGGGTGAAGCGGCCAAGGCCTATCTCGATGAGCAGGACCAGCGCGTGCAGCAGGCGTCTGCCATTCTGAAGACAGCGCCCAATTCGCTTCTTGAGCGGCTTGAAGCCCTGATGGAGGAGCGCAAGAAGCTGGAGAAGGAACTGCGCGATGCCAAGAAGGCTTTGGCGCTTGGCGGCGGCGGAGGTTCTTCGGCAGCAGTTGAAGAAATCAACGGCTTCAAGTTCCAGGGCCGCGTGCTTCCTGGCCTTGCCCCGCAGGACTTGAAGCCATTGGCGCAGGATGCGCTGAAATCGATCGGCAGCGGCGTCGTTGCCATGATCGCCGTCTCGGAGGACAGCAAGGCTTCGATTGTAACAGGCGTATCGCCGGACCTGCAGGCGCGCTTCAACGCTGTCGATCTCGTTCGCCTTGCGGCCACAGCATTGGGCGGCAAGGGCGGCGGGGGCAAACCTGACTTTGCACAGGCCGGCGGACCGGACGGCAGCAAGGCCGATGCGGCTATCGCCGCCATCAAGGGTGCATTGTCAGCAGGCTAGAGCAAATTCCGGCCAAGTTACAGATTTGGCCGATAAGAATCTGCTCCGACATATTGGTTTGGCGCGAGTTCGCTTCGCGGACCTTCGGTTCTTTTCGACCGCGTGATTCCACGCGGTCGGAAAGGGCGCTAAACAATGCCGCTACGGCAGAGTTGAACCGCTCCGTTAACTGCCCCTCTACCAACCCTGAATTGAAGAGCCCCAATAAGCACGCGCGCCAGTTAAATTTAACAGCGCGTTTACTAGGCCGCTGGCATCACGTTGAAAAAGGGTGATTCTGCTGGTTGGCCACGTGCTTCCGGCGAAGGTTCGGAGAAAGTTGTGACGGCACTGGCTTCAAGAGCAGCAGGGGCGAGGCTTTTTCTCATCATCGCCGTGCTCCTCATTCCCATTCTCCTTCTCAGTTACTTGCGCATCCAGAGCCATCGCGAGAACATTGCCTTCACTGAAAAAGAATTGGCGGGCGTTGCAGTCCTTGACGCCACGGTAAAATCGCTGGTCGGCGTAGCCTCGGGCGACTTCAAAGCCCGAGAGATACGCGAATATCTTACGACAGTCGCAGAACCCGCGCGGAAAATCGGCATGGAGAAGTTCATCTCCAGCCTCTCTTTGGCTTATTCGTCGCCCGTGATGCCCGCAGCGCGGAAAGTGGAACTGACGGCGGAAGCGCTGCATGAGGTGGGTGTCCATTCGAATCTCATCCTGGATTCCGAGCCGGAAGCATTCTTCCTGTCGCTCCACACCACGGTGCACATGCCGGCGGTGGTGCGTCAGTTTCATGCTTTTCAATCTCGGCTCGAGGAATCCGTGCAGTCGGCGGGCATAGACGCAGTCGAGTTCAAACAGCTTCTGGTGCTGATCGGGAAACTTTCCGCATCTATCGAAGAAGGGTCGGATTCTCTTGGCCATGCCAAGGAAGCAAGCGCCATGCCCAAAAACTATTCCGTAGCGGAAGCCCTGCTGGCGGACATGGCGCAAGACGCGGAAGTCACCATTGACGTGGTGGGCAATGCACAGCCCGGCGCGGAACCCGTCATCCTTTCTATGCTGGGACGGCAGAACTTCGACCCGGCGGGAAAGTACAAGCAGGTTTCCAGCGCGTGGGAGAAAACGTCGGACCGCCTGAGCAATTTGCTTACGAAGCGTCGCCAGATACTGCAAAAGCAGCTCTATGTGCAGATTGGAGTCTCACTCTGGTGCGTGTTGGTGGGCGCGGGCGCGGCATTCTGGATGTTTGCTTCCACCCTCAAGCGGCTTGATCTGGTGGAAGCTGAGAAAGAACGCGCGGATGCTGCTCGTGAGGAGTCCGATGCGGCGCGCGCGGAGACCGAACGCATCAATGGCGAGGTTGCTGAACTCAACCGAAACCTTGCCGACAAGATACGTCTGCTCAAGGACGCGCAGGACGAGATCGTTAAGAAAGGGCGCATGGAACAAATGGGCCAGCTCACGGCGACAATCGCCCATGAACTGCGCAATCCGCTGGGCGCGGTGAGAACCTCGGCTTTCCTGGTCGAGAAGAAGGTCAAGGGTCTCAACTTAGGTCTCGAAGCGCAGATGCAGCGTATCAACAATGGCGTGCAGCGCTGCGACAACATCATCACCCAGCTTCTCGACTATTCGCGCAACAAGCCGCTGCAATGCAACCCGGGCAACCTGGACGAGTGGCTTTCAAAAGTAGTGAGCGAGGAAGCGGCGAAGCTGCCCCAGTCGGTCAACATTGAGCTGGTGCTGGGTCTTGAAGAGCGGCAGGTGCCCTTTGATGAGGCGCGGCTGCAGCGCGCGATCATCAATCTGCTGTCCAATGCTGCAGAAGCCATGACGGCGGGGCCAAAGCGGGGCGTGGCGGAAACCCCTGCCGAGCACAAGCTATGGATCACTACGCGCGTGGACGGAACAGAGGCGGTTATCATCCAGGTCAAGGATAACGGGCCGGGCATTTCAGCAGAGAATCTGGCCAAGGTCCGCGAGCCGCTTTTCACAACGAAAAGCTTCGGAACGGGACTTGGTATTCCAGCCATCGAGCAGATTGCTCAGCAGCATGGCGGGCGCCTTGAGATTCATTCGCGCCCCGGCGAGGGAGCAACTTTTGAGATTTACCTGCCATTCAGTATGACACAGCAAATGGGAGCCGATGCGGCATGAAACGGTGTTGAGGCACATCTTCGGGCGCGGGGATTACTCAATTTAAATGTAATCGTTAGTGGTACGTTAGAACTAGTCACCTATCTTCATACTTCTGCAACAAACGTTGCCGGCGACGGCTGGGAACTCTGGGGAACATTGATGGCGCGTGAACTCAGCATTCTTGTGGTGGACGACGATGTGGATAACGCCATGTCTTTGAGCGAGCTGTTCGAGCTCGAGGGGCATCGCGTGCACACGGTCTTTAGCGGGCAGGAAGCCATCAATGCCTGCATCAACAGCCAGTATGACCTTGCCTTCATCGACGTGATGATGCCCGGCAAGAATGGTGTCGAAAGTTTCCTGGAAATCAGGCGCCTCAGGCCCCAGGCCCGCGTCTTCATGATGACCGGCTACAGTGTGGAAGAGCTTTTGCAGCAGGCGGTGCGCGAGGGGGCCATGGGCTATCTCGAAAAACCGTTCGAACCCAAGGAAGTCTTGCGTATCACGGAGGCCGTGGGCAAGGGCGGGCTTGTGGTGGCAGTGCCTCCCGGGCCACAGATCGCAGTCGGCGATGCCATCGAAGGGGCGCTGAAGAGCAGTGGCCTTTCCTGCCAGCGGGTGCGCGATGCGGCGGGCCTTACCACGCCGGTGCAGCCACAGGGCGTCGTCATCATTGAAGCGCCGCTGCCCCTTATCGATGCAGTTTCCGGATACGAGACCATGCGCAAGGCCGGTCATGACACTGCCACCATCATCGTTCCGCAAACGCCTACCGTCACTTCGGAAAGTGTTCTGGCGGATGTCGGGGTGACCGGCATCCTGAACAAACCGTTTGATCCCGTTTCATTGCTTAACCGTTTGCCGCAGCT
>JBIOWL010000375.1:0-8996 GCA_044868645.1 Aestuariivirga sp. | reverse complement strand
AGGCGCTCGGCGGAGGTTTCCTGCAGCATCGCCATCATCTTTTTCATCTGGCCCGGAACCAAGGCATAAGTGAGGCCCTCGAGGACCAGCACAAGACCCAGCGCCGTCACCAGCGTGTCGCTCATTGTTGCGGGACTGCGGGTTCAGGAACAGGCTGTGGCACGACAGGTGCGGTCGAGTTGTTTTGGGTGCCGAAGTACTTGAAGAAATCCGAATCCGGGTTCAGCACCAGCGTGGTATCGCCGCTGGCGAGCGCGCGGCTATAGGCCTGCATCGAGCGATAGAATGCAAAGAACTCCGGATCCTGTTGATAGGCTTCGGCAAAAAGCTTGTTCCGCTCGGCATCGCCTTCGCCGCGGATTTCCTCCGAACGGCGCCGCGCGTCGGCGGTCTTTTCAATGAACATGCGATCGGTTTCCGCGTTGACGCGGGTCCGGTAAGCTTCACCACTTGAGCGGATGTTGGTCGCCAGTGCGTTACGTTCAGACCGCATCCGGTTATGAGTGTCGGCAAGGACCGCGCCTGAGAGATCTGTCCTTCTAATGCGCACGTCTACGATTTCGATGCCAAGCAGCTTTGCTTCGGCAAAGACGTCCTCGCGGATTTCCCGCATCATGGTAGCACGGTCGGACGTGAGCACCTGGTCAAAGGAGCGCTTGCCGTAGGTCTGGCGCAAGGCGGAATCCATGAGGGCGCCGATGCGGGCCTCGGCCTGATCGAGATCGGCAGCCAGCGTTTCGCGGAACAACCGGGCATCAGCGATGCGCGCCAGGGTAATGGCGTCTACGATGTAAACTTGGCTTTCTTTGTCTTGTACCGGCCGGTCATTGTTCTCCCAGATGATGATCCGGTCCTCAATGCGGGCCACGGTTTCGGCAATGGGGACCTTGAAGTAGAGTCCGGGCGTCTCCACTATGCGGCTGATTTCGCCAAAGCGCATGACCAGCACCTTCTCACGCTCGTCGACGACGAAATAGCTCAAATAGGCGATGAACAGAACTGCGGCGATAATGACGCCAAGAATGTTACGAAAAGCAGCCATCTTATCCTCCGAGCCCTAGTTGCCCTGGCCCTGTGGCCGCTGAATTGCTGGTAATGGCAGATACGGCACCACGCCTGAACCGGCTTGCCCTCCCTCGATCACCACTTTGTTGGTTTTCGAGAGCACATCCTCCATGGTTTCAAGGAACAGGCGCTGGCGGGTCACGTCCTTGGCATTCTTGTATTCCTCGTAGATCGAGAGGAAGCGCGCAGACTCGCCCTTTGCCTGGGCAATGGCGGCGGCCTTGTAGCCTTCTGCCTCCTCGATCAGACGCGCAGCTTCGCCATCGGCCTGCTGGGTCTTCTGGTTGCGGTACTGTTGGGCCTCGTTTTCCATCTGGATCTTGTTCTGGCCGGCGCGCACCACGTCAGCAAAGGCATCAGCCACTTCGGCAGGCGGCTGCACGTTGCCCAGGTTGACTGCAGTAATGCGCATACCCGCCTTGTATTGGTCAAGCAGGCCTTGGGTGATCTCCATCACCTTGGCGGCTACGGCGTCCTTGCCCGTGGTTAAAATGGATTGTGCGCTATTCTGCGCGGCCACTTCGCGCATGGCGCTCTGGGCGAGAGCCCGCACCGTGCGTTCCTGGTCGGCCACATTGAAGAGATAGTCCTCGGGGTCGGAAATCCGCCATTGCACCGTGAAGGGAACTCCGATGATGTTCTTGTCGGAGGTCAGCATCTGGCCTTCATTTTCTTCCGTGCCGATGTTGATCTGGCGTACGGTGCCGGTCTTGGGCCTTTCGATGCGCTCAACCGGCCAGATGGCGAACTGCAGGCCGGGATCGACGGTGCGGGCATAAGCGCCGAGCCGCAGCACAACACCCTTCTCGTCAGGCTGCACCTGATAAACGGAATTGTAGGCGACGAAGAGCACGGCAAGCCCGATCGGCAAGAGCCATGAGAAACGTCCGCCTCCGCCACCCGGAAGGGCGTTCTTGAAGCTGTCGCGGCCGCGCTTCAGAAGCTCATCGAGATCGGGAGGCAGATTGCTGCCCCCGCCCCTGTTGCCCCAATTGTTCTGGTTGCGCTGGTTCCGGGGATTTTGGCCCCACGGTCCCTGCCCACCACCGTCATTGTCATCCTTGTTCCAAGGCATAGCGCGATTCACTCCGCAGTTTCCGGCCATATAGGCACCGCGCCGCCGGAAGTCCATTATTGCTCAGATTCCTAACGGTTTGTAATGTTTTGTTGGTGGCGGCAAAGCCGCAGGCTACGTTCCGGCATCCAGGTCAATGCCGTGCCCTTTCCAGCATCTTCACGGTGAAAGATGCGCTATCCGATGGACCAGCAGGCACGGTTTCAGAAGACACAACCCGCCAGACATTGCCATCAAGTCTGGGCGCAGCCGTATCGCCATCCACATCAGCATCAATCTCCGTGAGATAGATGTGAGTAGCGCGATCCAGGAACAGGTCGAAGATTTCACCGCCACCGATAACGCAAACCTCCGGAACCTCGCCTGCTGCCGCCAATGCCGCATCGGCACTTGAAACAACCGTCGCGCCTTGCGCTGAAAATCCCTTCTGCCGCGTGATGATGATGTTATGCCGCCCCGGCAGCGGCTTCTTCGGCAGGCTATCCCAGGTCTTGCGCCCCATGATCACGGGTTTACCCATGGTGGTCGCCTTGAAGCGCTTCAAGTCGGAGGAGATATGCCACGGCAGGCCGCCATTGCGGCCGATGATGCCGTTCTTCGATTGCGCGTAGACCAGTGAGATGATCGTCATTGCGCCAGAGCCTTCAAGGCATCACCATGGAGGCGGCACATCTTCATGCCGGCTTCAACTTCGGCACCGAGGCGCTGGTAGAAGCGTTCGCCCTTCTCGTTCCACTCCATCATCAGCCAGTAGATGCTAGGATAACCTCTGGCGATCGCCACTTCTGCGGTCTTGCGCATCAATGCCATGCCGACACCCTTGCCGCGATGTTCGGGCAGGACCGAGATATCCTCAAGATACATGATCTCCTTGCCGCGGTTGGTGGAGAAACTGCGGTGCCAAACAACGCCGCCCACCGGCTTGCCGTCGATCTCGGCAATCAGCGCGCCAATCACCGGATCGGGCCGGAACAGTGCAAACTCAAAGTCCTCAGCGGTTGCGGTGAACGTATGAGTGAGGTCATGATTGTCGGCGAGCGCAAATGTTGTGCGCATGAGGATGGCGCCATCGCCGGGCCTCGCCTCGCGAACAGTGATCTCGCGCATTGTGATCATGGGCTGCCTGGAAGGTTTTGGCTGCCGAAAATGGCAAGACTGCTCATGGAATTCCAGATGCAATGACAGACAATCGTCACCCACAGGCTGCCGAAGCGCAGGAGCAGCGTGCCGAGGATGAGCCCCATCATGAAGATGATGGCAACGAAAATCCATGGCGCCGTCATATGGATGAGCGCCCAAGCCGCCGATGTAAGGATCACCGCCCCCCAGCGTCCGGCGCGCGTGCCTGCAATCGCCGCAAAGATGGGGCCACGGAACACCAATTCCTCCGCCAAGGGCATGGCGATGGTCACACCCGGCAGTGCAATGGCGAAGAGCAATGGCTCCTTCACCATGTCGGCCAGCACTTTCTCAACCAAGCCCGCCATGGATTGGTCGTCGTTCACGCCGCCGGACTTCGGCATGTAGTCCTGCGGGTCAATGCCCAGCGCCGAGAAGAGCGCAAAAAACAGCAAATAGACGCCAATGATGAAGCCCAGGATCACGGCGGCCCAGCCCAGGACGCCGAGTTTCGGCAGATGTAGTGGCATGCCCCGGTTTTCGGGTGCGTAGGAAACGCGCGCCAGCCACCAGGCGGCAAGCGCCGTCAACAGACCAGACGGCAGCATGCCAACAATGGTGGCTTTGGCGAAATTGTTCTGGGCCTGCGATGCCTCGGCAAAGCTTTCCACGCCAAACCCATTCTGCAGGAAATAGACGGCAAAGCCGAAGACCGTCTGCAGCACCGCCATCAGGATGAAAAGGCCTATAAGCGAGATGAGCGCCACCAAAAGGCTAGGCCTTGCCGACACGTCATAGAGCCAGACTTGCTTTGCCTTGAGAAAATCGGGTCCGAAGCCCGCCATGCTACACCGCCACCGGGGCGGCGATCGCCGGGTCAGGATCGTATCCTTCGATTAGAAAATCCTCGAAGCGGAAATCCTCCAGCGCTTTCACATCACGTTTGATGACAAGTTTCGGCAAGGGCTTCGGTATGCGCTTGAGCTGCAAGTCAGCCTGTTCCAGATGATTGAGATAGAGATGCGCGTCGCCCAGCGTATGAACGAAGTCGCCCACACTGAGGCCCGCCACCTTGGCGACCATGTGTGTCAGCATTGCGTAGGAGGCGATATTAAAGGGCACGCCCAGGAAGATGTCTGCGGAACGCTGGTAGAGCTGGCAGGAGAGCTTTCCCTCCGCCACATAGAACTGGAACAGGCAGTGGCAGGGCGGCAGCGCCATCTTATCAACGTCGGCCGGGTTCCAGGCCGTTACCATCAGGCGGCGTGAGTCGGGTTTAGCCTTGATCATGCGCACCACCTGCGCCAGCTGGTCAATGGTTGAACCGTCGCGCGCCGGCCATGACCGCCATTGCTCGCCATAGACAGGGCCCAAATCGCCATTGGCATCGGCCCACTCATCCCAGATGGTGACCTTGTTGTCGTGCAGATACTTGATGTTGGTTTCGCCGCGGATGAACCATAGCAGCTCATAGATGATGGAGCGCAGGTGCAGCTTTTTTGTCGTGGTGAGCGGGAAGCCTTTGGCCAGATCGAAGCGCATCTGATAGCCGAAGACGGAAAGCGTGCCGGTGCCCGTGCGGTCTTCTTTTCGCACGCCGTTCTGGCGCACGAAGCGCATCAGGTCCAGATATTGTTGCATGGGAAGAAGATAGTCTGATTCCAAATGAAAAGGCAGGGCCGCTTGTCGTGCCCTGCCCCAAATTGCCGCGCGAAAGTCAGGCTAGCTTGGAAAGCGTGCCCGTCACCTCGGCCAGCAAATAATAGACGGTAGTGCGCATCTTGTCCTTTTCTTCCACCATCATGTCATGGACGGCCTTGAGACCTGCCCTGGTCCTGGCTTCATCAAGGCCGAGTTTCTTCGCGGCAAAGCCTTTAATGACGCGCCTGATCTCGGCTTCATCCGTCAAAGAGACAAACTGGGAATCCCTGCCCCTGAGGGCAATGCCGCAGAACCTGATGATGGCGTGCAGCGCAACATCACTCACTTTGGACGTATATTTTGATAGATTTTCCTTGTAATCGGTCCTGATCATTCGCCTTCCCCGCTTCGTACCCCTCTGCTACCAGTAGAGGCAATCGCACGTCTAGCACTACCCGCAGTAGAATGGCAATTGCCCGGTCGGTTATTCATTTTCCCAGGGTCCATGCCCGGGACTTTCATTTTTGCCCACCCTGCCCTATGTTCTGCCTGCCATCCCACAAGGGTGGCTATGGCGATAAACGGCCTGCGCAATAAACCCTTAGGACCCGGGGGCAGTACCCGGCGCCTCCACCACTATTTCCCGCCGGAAACGGGCAGCTTTGGGGGCGAAATAGGATCGACTGGGGCGTAAAGGCGGGTTTTTTGCTCGTGATGGTTCCGACGTTATCGGGCTAATTTATAGTTGCGAATGACAACTATGCTCCGGTTGCTGTCGCTGCGTAACGCAGTGCCAAATACCGAACCAAAGTCCTGAGGCTTAGCAGCTTCAGGCGGGGTCCGCCGGCACCTGGCAACAGAAGCCGGCACTTTTCCAAATCTTTTGAAGTTCACTTCAATGCGCCAAGGTTTGCTGGTATGCCGCCTCCACCGGCGATTTGGCAGGCGGTACAGCCGAAGACTAACATTGCATTTTTGATTCTATCTGAGGACCTAATGGCCGAAGACCTGATGCGATATGACCAGCTGGCGCAGAATGCGCTTCGTGGAGTCGTGCGCGAGGCTCTGCGCAAGGTGCAGAAGACAGGCCTTCCTGGCGACCATCACTTCTATATTGCCTTTAATACGCGTTTCCCCGGCGTCGCCCTGAGCGAACGTATCGCAGCGCGATATCCCCGCGAGATGACGGTCGTATTGCAGCACCAATTCTGGAATCTCGTGGTCACCGAAGAGCTCTTCGAGGTCGAACTTTCTTTCGACAACATTCCGGAAAAACTTGTCGTGCCGTTCAATGCGGTGAAGGGATTCCTGGATCCTTCCGTGCAGTTTGGGTTGCAGTTTGAAGTGGTTCAGGCCGATGGGCAAACGGACAGCGCACAGAAATCTGTGGTGGAAGGCAAAGTACACCCCGAAGCAAAGGGAGAAGCCGCAGCTGCAGAAGGCGAAAAACCTGAGTCCGAGTCTGGTGAAGCCAAGGTGGTCTCGCTTGATGCTTTCCGCAAGAAGTAGTTTCTTCTCTTTCGCACTGCTCTGCGCCACGGCTCTTGTGGGCGCGCCGGCGCCCGCTATGGGGCAAGATATCACCAGCATTGAAATGCTGATCGAAATGGCGGCAGAATCGCCAAAGACATCCGCCGAGATCAATAAGATGCCCGCCAAGAAACTGTTCGGGCGTCAGAAGGCCCCGGCTGATCTCAAGGCCAGGGCCATCGGCAGTTATGCCAAGGGGTGCCTTGCCGGCGCCAAGGCTATTCCCGTTACCGGCGAGGCCTGGCAGGTCATGCGCCTGTCGCGCAACCGCATGTGGGGCCATCCTCTACTCATTTCCCTGGTGGAGGATCTGGCGCGCAAGGCCAAGGCGGCAGGCGAATGGAACGGGCTTCTCATCGGCGACATCTCACAACCGCGCGGCGGGCCCATGCTTACGGGCCATGCCAGCCACCAGATTGGTCTTGATGCTGATGTCTGGCTGACACCCATGCCGAACCGCACTCTCACCGCCAAGGAACGCGCCAACGTCTCCGCCACGGTGATGACCAAGAACCGGCTGGAGATCAATCCGAAAGTGTGGACCGAGAACCACATGAAGCTGATCAAGCGGGCCGCGAAATATGACCAGGTGGCGCGCATCTTCGTGCATCCGCCGATCAAGGCAGAGCTGTGCAAATGGGCCAAGGGTGACCGCTCATGGCTTGCCAAGGTCCGCCCCATCTACGGTCACAACTATCACTTCCACATCCGCATGAAGTGCCCGCCAGGCCTTGCCGGCTGCAAGAACCAGTGGACGCCAAATCCCAAGGACGGCACTGGCTGCGGCGATGAGCTCGCCTATTGGATGAGCGATGTTCCCTGGAAGCCGAAAAAGCCGGACCCCAAGCCCAATCCCAACAAGCCGAAGCCCAAGCCGCCACCGCCCTTGACTCTCTCCGGCCTACCTGCTGAATGCCGCGCCGTCATTGCCGCACCCTGATGGGCCAGGCAAATCCAGGGCCCGCTGGGGGTGGGTTTCGATGAGCACGTCCACACCGGCAGAATCACACGGCATATCGCCGCCGCCTGAACCTATCCCTCCCCATGCACCGGCCGAAGAAGGCCGTGCCAACACAATGAAGCTGGCCTTTGCAACGCTCGGTGTCGTCTACGGCGATATCGGCACAAGCCCGCTCTATGCCATGCGCGAAGCCTTGCATCCCGTCGTGGCCGCAGGCGGTGATTTGCGGCTAGCCGTGCTGGGCGTTGTCTCGCTCCTGATCTGGGCGTTGCTCATCGTCGTCACCCTGAAATATGTCATCATGCTGATGCGCGCCGACAACCGTGGCGAAGGTGGCATACTTTCGCTCGTCGTGCTTGTCGAAACGCTGCTGAAGCGCAAGGGTGGGCTTGTCCTCGTCCTCGGCGTCATCGGCGCTGCCTTCTTCTTTGGCGATGCCATGATCACGCCAGCCATGTCGGTGTTGTCGGCGGTCGAGGGCCTTTCGGTCATCAACAAGGGTTTCGAACCGCTGGTCGTGCCGCTCACGCTTCTGATCCTGATCACGCTTTTTCTGTTCCAATACAAGGGAACGGCTGGCGTCGCCTCGCTCTTTGCGCCTGTCACATTGGTGTGGTTCGGAACGCTTGCCGTCCTGGGCTTCATCCACATCTTCGATGACCTGGAGATATTTCTCGCCTTCAATCCCTGGTACGGGGCGCAGATGCTGATTGAACGGCCAGCGCTGGCACTCCTCGTCTTCGGCGGCGTCTTCCTGGCAGTGACGGGCGGTGAAGCGCTTTATGCCGATATGGGCCATTTCGGCCGTGGGCCCATCCGCGTCGCCTGGCTTTTTGTGGTATTGCCAAGCCTTCTTCTCAACTATCTGGGGCAAGGCGCCTTCGTCATTTCCCATTCGGAGGCCGTGGTGAATCCATTGTTTCTCATGACGCCGGGTTGGGGTCTCATTCCACTTGTCATTCTTGCCACGGTGGTAACGGTGATTGCCAGCCAGGCGGTTATCACCGGCGCTTTCTCGGTAGCGCAGCAGGCCATGTCTCTGGGCCTCCTCCCCCGCATGTCGATCACCCACACATCGGAGGAAGAACAGGGGCAGATTTATGTGGGGCAAGTGAACTGGCTCTTGTTGTTCGGCGTGGTGATATTGGTGCTTGTCTTCAAGTCATCATCCAGCCTCGCCTCGGCCTATGGTGTTGCCGTCAACACCTCGATGATCGTCGATAGTATTCTGGCGTTGATCTTCTTCTGGAAGGCACGCACGATCCCGCGCTGGATTGCCATACCGGCGCTTCTTGTCATTCTTGGTGTTGAGCTCACCTTCGGCATGGCGAACGCGCTCAAGATCCTGCATGGCGGTTACATGCCGGTGCTGATGGGCGCCACCATCATCCTTCTCATGTATACTTGGCTGCGCGGGCGGAAACTTCTGGCCAGCAAGCTTGCCCGGGATTCCGTGGAGCTTGAGGGCTTGCTGCAATCGCTGGAGCGCAGGCCGCCGTCGCGTGTGGCTGGCGCTGCCGTCTTCATGCAGACAGATCCCAAATATGCGCCCTCCGCTCTCATGCATAACCTCAAGCACAATCGTGTCCTGCACGATAAGCTGGT
>JBIOWL010000374.1:0-2033 GCA_044868645.1 Aestuariivirga sp. | reverse complement strand
CCGGAAGGAACGCTGGTTGTTGGCCTCCATCCTGATAGTCCGCTAGCAGCCGCCGGTTTGCAGCGTGGTGATGTTATTACCGCGATTGACGGCAAGGCCGTGGAAGGCGCGCGGGAACTGGGCTTCCGCGTTGGAACGGCGCCCATCGGTGAAACGCGCATCATCGAATATCGAAGGGGATCGGACTCTCTTGAGACCAGGGTAGAACTTATCGCCGCTCCCGAGACAGTCCCGCGCGAGCAAACACCCATCAAGGGCAATACGCCGCTGGCCGGCGCAGTGGTGGCGAATCTTTCACCTGCTGTTGCAGAAGAGTTGAGCCTTCCCGCCAATGCAAAGGGGCTCGTGATTGCAGAGATCACCGAAGCACCGGCGGCGCGCTACTTCAAGAAGGGCGACATCCTGCTGAACGTCAATGGTGTTGACACACCGTCCGTCGCCGATTTGCGCTCCGCGCTCGAAAAGGCCAAGCGCCGCTGGCTGTTCGTTGTCAAGCGCGGCGGCCGCACCATTCAGATCCAGCTACGTGGATGACGAGCCTCTTTGACAGGCCGGGTGTTGTGCCAGAGGGGCCGCGGCCGCTTGCGGACCGCATCCGCCCGCAACGGCTTGAGGACGTCATCGGCCAAGAACACTTGATAGGGCCGGAAGGTGCGCTGACCCGCATGCTGGCTGCGGGGCGCGTTCCGTCGATCATTTTGTGGGGACCGCCCGGCACCGGCAAGACCACCATTGCGCGCCTTCTGGCAGGCGAGACGGGTCTTGTCTTCGAGCAGATGAGCGCCATCTTTTCCGGCGTTGCCGATCTCAAAAAGGCCTTCGACCAGGCCCGCATGCGGCGCGAGCAGGGCCGTGCGACGCTTCTCTTTGTCGATGAAATCCACCGCTTCAACAAATCCCAGCAGGACAGCTTCCTTCCTTATGTGGAGAACGGAACCATCACGCTGGTTGGGGCGACCACGGAAAATCCATCCTTTGAATTGAACGGTGCGCTTCTCTCACGCTGCCAGGTGCTGGTGCTGAATCGCCTGGACGAAGGAGCGCTTGAGGGTCTTCTGAAACGCGCCGAACTGCATGAGCGGAGAGCCCTTCCCCTAACCAAAGAGTCCCGTGCTGCGCTGATCGCCATGGCAGACGGCGACGGGCGCTATCTCTTGAACCTAGCAGAGGAGGTGTTCGCCACTCCTGTTGAGGGTGGATCGTTGCTGGATGAAGCGGCGCTTTCCAAGGCGGTATCGAAGCGGCTTCCGCTCTATGACAAGTCTGCCGACGGGCACTACAACCTGATTTCGGCACTACACAAATCCGTGCGCGGTTCTGATCCCGATGCCGCGCTTTACTATCTCGCGCGCATGCTGGTCGCAGGCGAAGACCCGCTGTTCATTGCCCGCCGCCTTGTGCGCATGGCCATCGAAGATGTTGGCCTCGCTGATCCAGAGGCCGTGCAGCAGGCTCTCGCAGCGAAAGACACATATGACTTTCTGGGTTCGCCGGAAGGAGAGCTCGCCTTGGCGCAGGCCACCATCTACATCGCCACAGCGCCCAAATCGAATGCCTCCTACATGGCATTCAAGGAGGCTATGGCAAAAGCCAAAGATACAGGGTCTTTGATGCCACCCAAGATCATTTTGAACGCGCCTACGCGCATGATGAAGCAGCAGGAATATGGCGCGGGCTATGCCTACGACCACGACGCACCCGAAGCTTTCTCTGGCCAGAACTACTTTCCGCCAGAAATGGGCCGGCAGACTTTTTACGAGCCGGTCGAGCGTGGCTTTGAACGCGAGATCAGGAAACGGCTTGATTACTGGAACAAGCTGCGCAGTGAACGAAAATAGTAAGGCCGCCCGCAGGCGGCCTCACTTCAAAATCGGAAACGTTTAGGCTTCGCGGGCAGCGTCAACGCTGAAAGGACCGGCGCCAGCCGTTGCAAGCCACAGGAACACAAAGCAGAACATGATTGCTGCCTCGCCGCCATTCAAGATCGGATGGAAGTTCTGCGGCGCGTGCACCATGAAATAGGCAACCGCCAT
>JBIOWL010000373.1:0-7564 GCA_044868645.1 Aestuariivirga sp. | reverse complement strand
CTGAAAGTCGCCATCGACCATCAAAAGCTTGGTCTTGCCGCCGACCTTCTGGCCGAATTCGCGGAAATAAGGCGCGACGTCGGCGAGGTCGATCTTGGTGTCCTTGGCGATATAGGGGTCCATGTCTTCGAGGAGACCGGCAGCGTCAAGTTCCACGCCCCAGCCAGCAGCGAAAACGCCGACATCAATAGAGTTCGTGCCCGTCGACCAATCATTCTGGATCTTCGGGAAAATTTCGGCGAACGGCACTTCTGTCACTACGATCTTGCCGCCGGTGGCGGCTTCGAATTCCTTGCCGCGCTCGGCAAGGCGCCCGGCGATGACATATCCGGGGCGTGTGAGGATATTGACGGTAACGCCGTCAAATTCCCCTGCGGACGCAAATGATCCCAGACCGCACAAAGCGGTTCCGGCAGCAAGCGCGCCAAACAACACTTTCTTCATTGATAGTCCTCCCACTTGCCGTGTTGGCAACATGCCCCACGGAATTTTGTTGCATTATCTAACCAGTTACTTGAGCGCCAGAATCTGCCGCTTGCACCTCCGTGCCAGATCAACTCGCCATTCGCAGTATACGCCTTGCAAATCCGTTCGCCCAGAACCGGAAAACAGCTAACCCCAAGATTTTCCCAAGGTCAACAGTGATATATCAGTTTGCAGCCTGTGGAACTGCCGCAAAGAAGATTGCACAAGTTTTGGGCGGGCGAGTTTGCCTGGTTCAGCGAGCAGCCTTGCGCCGCTCACCCCACATCTGGATGAGGTTGGGTCCCAAAACCGAAAGAATTAACAGGGTTCCAATCACCGCAGTCTGGATGTGTCCGGTGATGTTGCTGAGCGCCATGCCGTTACGCAGGTTGAGCACGATCAGGATAGACAAGAGCACACCCAGCATCGAGCCCCTGCCCCCGAAAATGCTGACACCGCCCAGAAGCACCATGGTGATGATATCGAGCTCGAAACCGAACGCGGCATCACCCCGCACCGAGGCGAGCCGCGCCGCATAGAGCAGGCCCGCCAGCGCCGAGATGATGCCGGAAGCAGCGAAAAGGATGGTCTTCACCCGCGCGATGTTGACGCCCGAATAGCGCGCCACCTCGGCATTGGTGCCGATGAAGAAAACTTTCCGGCCAAATCCGGTCCGATGCAGGACCAGCGCCCCGCCAATCAGCAGTACCAGGAAGATAATGAGTGAGAGCGGAACTGGACCGATCAGGCCGTTTCGTCCGAGGCTGCTGAACCACTCCGGGAAATTGCCAAGTCCCCTGTCTTCTAGAAGCACGCGAGCAAATCCCCGGAAGGCGATGAGCATCGCCAGCGTCACAACCAGCGATGGAATCTTCATGATCGTGATGAAGAATGCATTGATGCCGCCAGCCGCCAGCCCGAGCAAAAGGCATAGCACAATGGCAACGGCACCCGGCACACCCGCATTGACCAGCACACCAAAGGCACAGGCCGAAAGGCCCATCACAGAAGCAACCGAAAGGTCGATCTCGCCATTGATGATGATGAAGGTCATGGCAGTGGCAACGATGATCTTCTCAATGGAAAGCTGGAACAGGTTGATCTGGTTCTGCACTGTCAGGAACTGCGGTGCCAGCGCTGCATTTGCTATGATCGTCACAGCGAGAATGACAACCAGAAGCCCTTCCCAGCTCTTGAGCCGCGCTAACATCAGTTCTGGCTCCCGCGCAAGCGCCCGAAGGAGCGGGCCATGAGCGTATCGGCCGTCACGGCAAGCATGATGAGGAGGCCCAGTAGCGCTTCACGCCAGAACTCGCTGACGACCGCCCAGCGGATCAGGCTGTTGTCGATCACATCGACCAGAACAGTACCGAGCACTACGCCGATGATGCTGCCGGAGCCGCCGAAGATGTTGACGCCGCCGACCACAACCGCCGCAACGGACTTCAATTCAAAGCCCAGGCCCGCAACGACAGTGATGTTCCCGAACTTTGCAAGAAAGATGAAGCCTGCAAGCCCCGCCATCGCCCCACTGATGATAAAGGCGATCAGCACCACCCGCGCTTCGTTGATGCCGGCAAAGACGGCCGCATCGGGATTGGAGCCCACTGCATAGAACTGCCGCGCCGCACGCAGCCCGGTGAGCGCAAGCCAAGTAACAACTGCGGCCAGCAGCGCCAGTCCTACGATGACGCGAATGTCGAAGCCGCCAAAATCAGCAACGCTGGCAGAAGGAAGATCGACGAGCCATTTCGGCAGGCTGTCGGTGGTGATGGTGCGCGCTTCCGAATATTCGACAAGATAGGTCCGGAACAGAGCCAACGTACCAAGCGTGACGATGATGGACGGCACACGTCCATATGAGACAAGGATGCCGTTGATGGCGCCGCAGAAAGCACCGAGCAACATGCACAGCGCTACGAACAAGGCCGGATTGATGTCCTGATGTTGCCCGATGAAGCCGCCCATCACATAGGCGACGATCCCCACGAGCGAACCCACGGAAAGATCAATGTTGCGCGTCATCACCACAATGGCCTGGCCAATGGCGATGGGCAGGATCACCGCCACGCTGGACGTGATGCGGTTCAGCATGCGCGGCGAGAAATAATTGTCGATCTGCGACGTGAAGAAGGCAATCGTCAGCACCAAGACAAGCGCCAGAGCGACGAGGCGTAGGGTCTGCGGATGAAACTTGCGCAAGCTTTCCATCAGGACGCTTTCGCCAGTTCTTGCTGGCCAGTTGCCAGCGCCATCACCGATTCCTGCGTACAATCGGCAATGTTGAAAATTCCCATCTGCCGCCCCTCCCGCATCACCAACACCCGGTCGGCCAGCGCCAGCACCTCGGGCAGGTCCGAAGAGATTGCGATGATCGCAACACCTTCTTTCGCGAGGGCACGGATGATGTTGTGCACCTCGGCCTTGGCGCCGACGTCGATACCGCGCGTCGGCTCGTCAAAGATGAGAATGCGCGGCTTGGTCTCGAGCCACTTCGCCAGCATCACCTTCTGCTGATTGCCGCCCGAAAGCTTGCCGACATGGGCCTCAGTATCGGGCGAACGGATGGAAAGCCGCTCGCGGTAGCTTTCCGCGACTTTTCTCTCCGCCACCCTGTCTATCCATCCCAACACCTTCAGGAATCGCGTCAAACTTGGCAGGGTAATATTTGAAAAGATTGGCAAAGTCATCGCAAGCCCGAGCTTGCGTCGGTCTTCCGAGACATAGGCAATGCCCTGCTCCATCGCCTGTTGCGGCGAACTGATGCGAACCGCCTTGCCTGCCACGGAAATCTCCCCCGCGGTGGCAGGTTCAACGCCAAAGAGCGCCAGCCCCACATCGGTCCTTCGCGAGCCAACGAGCCCAGAAAAACACAAGACTTCACCTGCATGAAGATCAAAGCTTACGCCGCTGAAAACGCCCTGCCGCGCCAGGCCCTTGACCGACAGCACGGCATCGCCGTGCGGATTAGCTTTTGTCTTCACTGCAAATGTATCGATGGCCCGTCCAACCATATCTTTGACCAACGTCTCGTGCGTCACTTCTGAAACGGGCTTCGTCGAGATATGCTTGCCGTCACGCAAGACTGTCACACGGTCGGCAACACGGAATATCTCATCAAGTCTGTGGCTGATATACAGCACGGCGACACCTTGCGCCTTCAACGCCCGCGCAATGGCCAGCAGCCGCTCTACTTCATGGGCAGAGAGCGATGCCGTCGGCTCATCCATGATCAGCACCTTCACCTTGAGTGAAAGCGCCCGCGCAATCTCGACAGTCTGCTGTTCCGCCAGTGTCAGCCCGCTTGCGGGCCGGTGCGCATCAAGCGACACGCCAAGTTGTGCGATGAACCTCTCAGCATCGGCATAGAGCTTACCCCAGTTCACCAGCGTGCCGCGGTCGCGGTGACTGATGAAGATATTCTCCGCCACATCGAGATCGGGGAACACCATGGGCTCCTGGAAAATGGCGGCAATGCCCAGCGCCTGCGCCGCTTGTGTGTTGCGGATGCTGACGGGCTTTCCTTCCCAAAGGATCTCACCGCCGTCGGGCTGGTACACGCCGGTCATGATCTTGATCAGCGTGGACTTGCCTGCGCCGTTCTCGCCGACGATGGCATGTACTTCACCCGGCACCACATCAAACGAAACATCGGCGAGCGCCGCCGTCATGGCGAAGCTCTTGGCGATATTCCTGAGTTCAAGAATGGGTGGGTGCACGTTGGGATCAATCTAACACAACACCGTCACCCCGGCGAAGGCCGGGGTCCAGTGCAACCGATTGCATGGATTCCGGCCTGCGCCGGAATGACGGAATAAGTGTTGTCGAAGCCTACTTCGAAGCCGCTTCCACATTGTCCTTGTTGTAGACCGTGAACGGCCCCATCAGCACGCGCTTGGCGCCAGCGCGGCCCGGGTCGGCCTCGATGGTGAATTCGCCCATGCGGCCGGCCTTGACCTTTTCGCCGATCTCACCCTTGATGGCGCCCGTCGCCAGAGCATAGCTCACCTGATAGGTGAGATAACCGAGGTCGACGAAGCTCCACAGCGCGAACTCGGGCGCGCAGCCGTTAAGCGTATAGCTCACCATTTCTGCAGGAAGCCCAAGCCCCGAAACTTTCACCTTGTCGCAGAGCTTTTCGTCCTGCATCGCCTTGGCGGCGGCGGCAATGCCCACCGTCGTCGGTGCCATGATGACTTTCAGGTTTGGATACTTGTCCACGAGTGCGAGTGCAGCATTGTAAGACTTCTCCGACTGGTCATCGCCATAGACGACATCCACCAGCTTGACGTCCTTGTACTTGGCGTCCTCAGCCAGCGTCTTCTTCATGGCTTCGATCCAGGCATTCTGGTTGGCGGCATCCGGCGTTGCCGAGAGGATCGCCACCTCACCTGCGCCACCCGTCAGCGAATGCGCCATGTCCGACATCACGACACCGATCGAGCCGAAGTCCACCTGCGCCACGAAGACGCTCTCTCCCTTGCCAGAGGGAATAGGAGAGTCCCAGGTCACAACTTTGGTGCCAGCTGCCTGTGCTGCTTCCGCCGCAGCGGCGATCTGGTCGCCGGCATTGTTGGAGAGCATCACCACATTCTGCTTTTGCGTCGTTGCCGTGGTCAGCATTTCAATCTGACCCGCCACCGAATTTTCCGGCGTCGGGCCGATATATTGCAACGTGCCTGTGTTGCCCAATTCCTTATGCGCTTCCTCAGCGCCGCGGTTTGCCTGGTCGAACGGCAGGATGCCGAGGAACTTCGGCAGCAGCACCATGTTCACGCCTTCAGCACTTGCGGCACCAGCAAACAGCGTGGTGGCAAGAGCCGAGGCAAGGCCCAGTTTCACAATCGTTCTCTTCAGCATGGTTTTCCTCCCTTTGTGCTGTATTCACTCCTTCGGGCCTTAGGCGGCCGAAAGGGATCTCGTTTCGCTCTCCCCCGCAACGAGCACATTCACGCCTCGCTGCCGGATTTGCTCCAGCATGTGGGGTGGCGCGCCATCATCGGTGATGAGCGTATGGACGCGGGAGAACTGGCACACCGCCATGGAGCCCCGCGGTTCGAATTTGGATGAATCGGCAATGACGATGAGCCGGTCGGCGCGTGCGAGCAGCTTGGCTTCCGCCCGCGCGATCAGCGGATCGCCTTCGATGATGCCCATGCCAGTGACAGAATAGCAGCTCATGAACATCTTCGATGCCGTGAAATGCTGGATCGCATCTTCATCGAAGGGCGAAAGGATGATGCCCTGCTCCCGGTAGACTTCGCCTCCCGGCATGACGATGCGATTCATGCTGTTGTTAATCAGTTCCTGCGCGATCGGGAAGGAATTTGTGAGGATCTGCATCCGCCGGTCGCGGAGATAGTCCGCCATGAACCAGGTAGTGGAACCTGCATTGATGATGATGGACTCGCCATCAACGCATAGCGCCGCCGCAGCCTTCGCCACACGCCGCTTGCGCTCGGCATTGAGCGTCTGGCTGACGCCGAAGGAGCGCGTGGAAAGATGGGATTGCGCTGCAGCTTCAACCGCCTCGATACCGCCGTGAACACGGCGCAGCTGCCCCATTTCCTCAAGCTTCACCAGATCACGTCGCAGCGTCGCAGGCGAAGCGCCGGTCTCTTTCACCAGTTCGCGCGCGCGCATGACACCACGTTCGCGCACCCGCGTCAGGATCAATTGCCAGCGTTCGCGTTCATGCATTGGAAGACCTGCCCTCTGCTGCTGCCTTCTGCGCGGCCCGCGCCAGGAAGCGCTCATTCATGCGCTTCTGCGCGGCTTCGGAGCCGTCATGGAACGTGCCAAAACAGCGGTCGAGATTGACGGGCCCATCACCACCGTAATTGCACTCGAAATATTTGTGGTGCAGGTAGTGGAAATAATCGCCCGTCTTGATGCCAACGCCATCGGCGAGCACCACGCGCTCAAACCCTGCATGGCCCTGTGCCGGCGTAATCGCCGCATGCTGAAGATGGAAGATGGCGTGGATCGGATGTGACGGAACAATCCAATGGATCAACACGCCCGTGAAATAGATGAAGTGCTCTACCGGATGCATGGCAAGCCCGGTCGCCGGACCCGGGTCCACATTATTGTGATGGAGATAGTGCACCCACCGATAGAGCGGCCCCCAATGGATGATCCGGTGGATCAAGTAGAAATGCGTCTCGCGTATCAGCGGCACGAGGATCATCATCACCACGAACCAGATGGGATGGTCTTGGGCGGAGGCATATGGAATGTAGGAATTGGCATAGAGCCACATCGTCACTACTTCGAAGGCCGTCCAGATCGGAACGGCGCTCACGAAGGTCCAGAAGAGATTGTCCAGCGTCTGGTTGCGGAAGAGGAAGATCGGATTGTCACGCGCAAACCACTTGTTGGTGTATTTCCAGTCCGTCCCTTGCGCCTTCTTCCAATGCAGCCAGCCCTGCCAAAGGAAGATCACAAGACCGATCAGGATGGCATTGCGCACCAGCAGATAGATGATCCACCCGGCCTCAAAAGTGCGCATCTCTTCCAGTGGCGGTGTGAACCAAACCCACGTGACGATCGGCACCGCCATGTAGATGACATTCCACGGCCAGAAATATCCGGGATAGCCGAAAAGATATTTCAAAAGCGGCAAGGGCCTTGGCGGCCAGACGAAGACCGGCGCGATCTCAAGATCAGCTTCCGGCTTCCAGTCGCCGCGCTTGTTGCGCGTGCCCTTGAACGTGGTGTCCATGAGCAATGTTTGGAATCATTCGCTCACAACTGTCAACGCAAATTCGCTCATATTGCATCGCAAAACGTCATTGCGGCGCAATATGAGCAGTTGCAATGACGATTGATGATTGACCATGAGCGATTGCTTTTCTAAGGTCATTTTATGCCCGACATTCTTCTGAAATCCCTCTGGGATGATACCCACGCCAATAAACTCGATGAGCCGGGCATCTTGCTCTACCGTTCCAATCTCCTGGGCTCCGATCTCCGCATCACAAATTTTGGTGGCGGCAACACATCCGCAAAGGTCACGCACAAGGACCCGCTGACAAGCGAAGATGTTGAAGTCCTATGGGTGAAGGGTTCTGGCGGCGACATCGGCTCCATGAAACTT
>JBIOWL010000372.1:0-9525 GCA_044868645.1 Aestuariivirga sp. | reverse complement strand
CTGATAAAAAGAACGCGGCACTCAAGGCCATGGCCGGAGAAATTCGCCGGGCCAGCAAGGACATTCTCGCCGCCAATGCCCGCGATCTTGAGGCGGCAAAAAGCAAGGACTTGAGGCCTTCCTTCGTGGATCGTCTTACCCTCACGTCCCAGCGCATCGAAGCCATGGCTGTCGGCCTTGAGGAGATTGCGGCGCTACCCGATCCTGTCGGCAAAGTGATGGAACGCTGGACGAGGCCCAATGGCATGGAAATTTCCCGCGTTGCCGTTCCCATTGGCGTTATCGGCATCATATATGAGTCACGCCCCAACGTGACCGCCGATGCCGGTGCGCTGTGCCTTAAGTCCGGCAATGCCGCGATCCTCCGCGGTGGCTCCGACAGTCTGCAGTCGTCCTTGGCCATTGCCGCCTGCCTGCAACAAGGTCTGAAAACCGCAGCTTTGGACCCTGCTTGCATTCAACTGATCGAATCTGTCGACCGGGCCATCGTTGGCGAGATGCTGAAAGGGCTTGATGGTTCGATCGACCTTATCGTGCCGCGCGGGGGGAAAAGCCTTGTGGCCCGTGTGCAACAGGATGCGCGTGTGCCTGTCTTCAGCCATCTTGAAGGCGTGTGTCATGTCTATGTTGACCGCGACGCCGACCTCGGCATGGCGAAATCCATTGTGCTCAATGCCAAGATGCGCCGCACCGGCGTTTGCGGCGCGGCCGAGACAATTCTTGTAGACCGGCCCAACTCTGATCGCGCACTCCCCATACTTATCCGCACGCTGACGGATGCTGGCTGCGAGGTGCGCGGCGATGCCGACACGATGAAGGCCTCAAACCTGGTGAAGCCCGCAACGGAGGAAGACTGGTCCACCGAATATCTCGATGCCATCGTCTCCATGCGCGTTGTCGATGATGTCGATGCCGCCATGGAGCACATTGCCAAATACGGCTCGCAGCACACCGACGCTATCATCACCGCCAATGCAGCAACGGCAGAACGTTTTCTCAAGACCGTCGACTCCGCCATTGTCCTGCACAATGCTTCGACACAGTTTGCCGATGGCAGCGAGTTCGGCTTCGGCGCCGAGATCGGCATCGCCACCGGCAAGCTGCATGCGAGGGGGCCAGTCGGCGTCGAACAGTTGACGACTTTCAAGTATCAGATCCGCGGCACAGGCCAGACCCGCCCTGCATGATCAAGCCGCCGCCATTCGGAAGAGGACAAAGGATCGGGCTCTTCGGCGGCTCCTTCAATCCGGCTCACAAAGGCCATGTCATGGTGGCGCTCTATGCCTTGAAGCGGCTGCAGCTCGACTGGGTCTGGTGGCTTGTCTCACCGCAAAATCCTTTGAAGGATGCGAAGGACACCGGCGACTACGAACAGCGCCTCGCTTACACCAAGAGGCTCGCACGTCATCCGCGCTTTGTTGTGACCGACATCGAGCGCCAGATGAAAAGCCGCTACACGGCAGATACTCTGGAACAGCTGATGGGTTACGGAAAATCCGCGCGTTTTGTCTGGATCATGGGCGCCGACAGCCTGAAGGACCTGCACCACTGGCACCACTGGCTGGATATCATCGATGATGTGGCCCTGGCAGTGCTGGCACGGCCCGGCTATTCGGTCAGAGCCCTGGGTTCAAAGGCTGCGGTGCGTCTGGCAAGGAGGCGCGCTTTCGGCGACAGGCCGGCTTCCATCCTGAGAAAGCGCCCGCCAGCCTGGGTTTTCATCACCATGCCGCTCCGACCTGAAAGCTCAACCGCCATCCGCAAGCGGCGCAACAGATCGCCTTGATGCCGTCATCCAACAGTCCTAAAATCCGCCCCTGATTTGAGAGAAGGACCAAACCTCTGAAGAAGCCAGCGAAGAAGAAGGCCAAGGCCGTCAAGAAATCCAAGACACCCAAAGCCAAAAAAGCGAAGGCCCAAAAACCGAAGGCCAAGAGCAAGCCCCAAAAGGCGGCCCAAAAGAAAGCCAGCAAGGCCGCAAAGAAGGCAAGGCCCCTCAAGTCAAAATCAAAGATCAAGACGCCGGCCCGCAAGCCTGCCCTCAAGCTTGTCAAGAAGGCTAAACCCGCGCCCAAGAAAAAGATCAGGGCGAAGGCCCCATTGGCATTGAAGGCTGCAAAGAAGACAGCACCGCCGTTCCAGCCAGTAAAGCCGAAATGGCCGCCGCTGGTGGAAACGCTGCTCACCAAGCTGGATGAAGCCAAGGCCGAAGCCATCGTCACCATCGACCTCACCGGAAAATCAACCGTGGCCGACACCATGGTTGTGGCTTCGGGGCGCTCTAACCGCCATGTGGATGCCATTGCAAAACAGGCCATCGAGGAACTTGAGAAAAGCGGCGTCAAGAACATCCGCAGCGAGGGCATGCCGCAATGCGACTGGGTGCTGGTCGATGCCGGCGATATTCTGCTGCATGTGTTCCGTCCTGAAGTGAGAAGTTTCTACAACCTGGAAAAACTCTGGTCTGCCCACGCGCCTTAAGGAGCGGGCGTCATGACATGAAAATCGCCATAGGTGCCGTAGGTCACCTGAAGTCCGGCCCCGAGAAGGAGCTGGCCGCAGACTATGAAGGGCGCATCAAGGCGATTGGCCGGCAGGCCGGCATCACAGGCATTGTCGTCAAGGAATGGAGCGAATCGCGCGCCGCCCAGCCGACCGAGCGCATATCCGATGAGGCAGCCGAGCTTTGGGGCATCGTGGGCGATGGGCCCGTTGTTGTTCTCGACGAGCGTGGCAAGGCAAAAAGCAGCGAGGAATTTGCCTATTGGCTGGAAAAACAGGCAAACCAGGGGCACCGCCAGGTGACCTTTTTATTGGGCGGGCCCGATGGCCATGATGCCGAAAGCCGCGTCAAGGCCGATATGGTGATGTCCTTCGGTCCCATGACCTTCCCGCACCGGCTGGCGAGAATCATGCTGTTGGAGCAAATTTACCGGGCGCTCACCATTCTGGTGAATCATCCCTACCACCGCCCCTGAAGCAGGATCGTGGCGGTAAAGAATCTTTCTTTCCGGCCCAATTTTACCACAGGAGCCTGCCAAAAGGCGTCCCGCATGAAATTTTCCCCCTTGGCCCTGGCTGCCATCCTGACACTCCTTTCCGGAGTGGCAGTGCCTGCTCTTGCGGAGGAAAAGCCATCACCATCCGACCTCTTGGCCGTCGAAAATGCCCTGGAGCAATCGGAGCTCCGCCAGAAGGACCTCGATGCACGGCGAAGCGGCCTGCTCATGGAGGAAGAGCAACTCTCGGCAGAACTGGTGGCCGTCGCACAAAAGCTCCGCGATGGCGAGCAGGAGCTTGCCGCGGCGGCGGAGCGAATCAAATCACTTGAGGCCGAGAAGGCCAAGCTCGGCCTCGACTTGGCTGCCCGTCAGGATGTGCTCTCCGAGGTTTTGGCCGGCCTGCAGCGGCTCGAACAGAACCCACCGCCTGCCCTTGTTGTCAATCCCCATGATGTGCTCGGCGCCCTCAGAAGCGCCATGCTCTTCGGCACGCTCGCCCCGGAATTGCGTCAGGCAGCAGGCGAATTGCAGGAAAAGCTCGCTGACCTTGCCGGCACTGAAACACGGCTGCGCGATGAAATGGCCGCCCAGGACAAAGCCTTGGCCGGGCTCGCAACCGCCCGCAGCGAAATGACGCGGCTCGCTGAAGAAAAACGCACGCTCGCCGCCGCCCTTAACCTCGACCTTGAGGCCGAAAAGAAGAAGAGCCTCGCCTTGGCTGGGAAGGCCAAAACCTTGCACGAGCTCCTCGACCGCATCGCCGAAAAAGCGGCAGAAGAAGCCGAAAAACGGGCAAAGCTCGAAGCCGAGCGGCTCGCTGCCGAACAGCGCCGCAAGGCGCTTGCTGCCATTCCCCGCACGGATTTTGCCGATCTCAAGGGGCAGCTCACCTACCCCGCTGATGGCCAGATCGCCAAAGGCTTTGGCGAGGATACGGGGCTCGGCCAGCCCCTTGACGGAATTGTGATTGCCACGGACCCCTCTGCCACGGTGACAAGCCCGGCCACCGGCCTGGTGGAATTTGCCGGGCCGTTCCGTTCCTATGGAGAAATGGTTATAATCAATCCTGGCAGGGGCTATCTGATTTTGCTAGCAGGACTCGGCCGATTGAATATCGGTCCGGGAGTGCCAGTAAAGGCGGGCGAGCCCGTTGCCACGATGGGGGATAAGCCCATTGCCATGGCCCTTGCAAAGGACCTGACATTGGCCACAACTCCCATGCTATATGTCGAATTCAGGAAGAACGGCGAGCCCGTGGACCCCACGCCCTGGTGGGCCGCAGCACAGCCGCAAGCAAAGCCAACTATCGAGAACCAAGAGGCTATGAGATGAGAGTGAATGGATTTGTAAGGTCAACTGGCCTTTTCGTGGCAGGTGCCATGATGGCAGGCGTTGCCGTGCACGCGCTGGGTGCGGCGGGTGCCGCCACCAGCAATGCCGAGACCTATAGGCTCATCACTCTCTTCGGTGACGTCTATGACCGGGTGCGTGCCGACTATGTCGAAGAGCCCGACCAGAAGAAGATGATCGAGGCCGCCATCAACGGCATGCTCACTTCGCTCGATCCCCATTCCAGCTACATGGATGCGGAAAAATTCGATGACATGAATGTCCAGACCAAGGGCGAGTTCGGCGGCCTTGGCATTGAAGTCACCATGGAGAACGGCGTCGTCAAGGTGATGGCGCCCTATGACGGAACGCCCGCCTCCAAGGCCGGCATTCTCGCCAATGACTTGATCGTCAAGATCGACAGCATTGAAGTGCAGGGCCTGACGCTCAATGAGGCCGTGGACAAAATGCGCGGCGCGGTTGGAACGCCCGTGACCTTGACCATCGCGCGCGAAGGCCGCGAGCCCTTCGAAGTGAAGATCGTCCGCGATATCATCAAGGTCGAATCGGTGAAGTATGAACTGATGAGCGATGATGTGGGTTATATCCGCATGTCATCCTTCACCGAACAGTCCGATACTGGCGTCGAGAAAGCCATCAATGAACTCGGCAAGAAGTCAGGCGGCAAGATCAAGGGATACATCCTCGACCTGCGCAATAATCCAGGCGGCCTGTTGCTCCAGGCCGTGTCGGTCTCAGACATCTTCCTCGAGCGCGGCGAAGTGGTCTCGACCCGTGGCCGCAATCCCGATGATGTCGAGCGTCATTCCGCCTCCAAGGGCGATCTCGTCGGCGGCAAGCCGGTGGTGATCCTGATCAATGGTGGCTCGGCTTCGGCCTCCGAAATCGTGGCGGGCGCGCTTCAGGACCATAAGCGCGCCACGGTGATCGGCACGCGCTCCTTCGGCAAGGGCTCGGTGCAGACCATCATTCCTCTCGGCAATGATGGCGCCATCCGCTTGACCACCCAGCGCTACTACACCCCCTCGGGCCGTTCCATCCAGGCCAAGGGCATCGATGCTGACATCGTGATCGAACAGCCGCTGCCGCCGGAACTTGAAGGCAAGAATGTCTCGACCGAAGGCGAAGCCAATCTCCGCGGCCACCTCAACAACGAGGCAGGTGGTGACGAGGGCGGCGGCTCATCGGCTTACGTGCCCGAAGACAAGACCAAGGACCTGCAGATCAAGGCCGCCGTCGATCTTCTCCATGGCGTCAAGGTTGTGAGCAACGTCAAGCCCAAGGAGCTGGGCAAGGACGAGAAGAAGCAGTCTAACTAAGCTCTTCGCAGCGTGGTTAATGGGGCGTTAACGCTTCACGCGCCACAGTGGCTTTTCCGAATCGGAACAAGCAACTGAGATCATGCGCCGCGACGAACTGCTGAAGCCCCTGCGCAAGCGGAGCCTGGCCGAAAGGCTGTGGGCCAAGCGCCCCAGCCCCTTGGCTCTGGCCTATGCCGCAACCATCCTTTGTCTTGCCGGCGGCAGTTTCTGGGCCACACGCCAACCCCTGCCCTTTGCCGGCGAGCCCGTGGTCGTGGTGGCCGTGCCACCCGTCGAAGAAATCACCACCGCTTCAACCGCGCCCGCTGAAGATGACACCGCCGCCGAAGAGCAGACGGCTGAACAGTCTGAAGCGCCGGCAGGCGAAGAATTCATCGGCAACAACAGGCAGGATGCCGTCATTATTGAAGGTGGCGTGGAGCAGGACACCTATCAGCAGGAGGCAAGCCTCGTTGTCAGTCCAAGGCGGCCGTTGACGCCCTCGCCTGTTCCTTCCATCACCGAAACCAGTGCTTGGGGACCCTTGCCTAAAGTGAGCGCGCGAGGTGATACGGCCGCAAAAACCTATGCCCGCAAGACATCGCTCAGCGTCATTCATTCCGATGCGCCCAAGATTGCCATCCTCCTCGGCGGCATGGGGCTTAACCGCACACTCACCCAGAAGGCCATCAAGGAATTGCCATCGGATGTGACGCTGGCCTTCGCGCCTTACGGCAATGACCTGCAGGAGCAGGTGGACAAGGCCCGCAACCAGGGCCACGAGGTATTCCTGCAGGTGCCCATGGAGCCCGTGGGCTTTCCCGCCAACAACCCCGGCCCCAAGACACTTGTGGGTGATGCGCCCGATGCCGAAAATCTCGATGCCTTGCGCTGGCACATGAGCCGCTTCACCGGCTATGTGGGGCTCGTCAACTATCAGGGCAGCCGCTTCCTCTCCATGCCCGGTCCGTTGCGCCCCGTGTTCGGCGAAATGAAGGATCGCGGCCTCTATTTCCTCGAAGATGGCTCCATGGCGCTTTCCTCCACCGAATCGATGGCATCGATCACCAAGGCCAAAGTGCAGCGCGCCAAGGTGGTGATCGACAGCGATCCCTCGCCCCAGGCCATCATCTCGGCCCTCACCTTGCTGGAGGAACAGGCAACCGGCACCGGCTTTGCCATTGGCACGGGTTCCGGCCTTGAAGTCACCATCGATACGGTGCGGGACTGGGCCAAGGCGGCGGCCGAGCGCGGCATTGTGCTCGTGCCCATTTCTGCCTCTTTCAAAGGACGCACGGGCTAGCTAATAGCTCGCCATGTCCAAAAAGAATTCAGCCGAAATCACGGCCTACCGGCCCTGCGTGGGCGTCATGCTCATTAACAAGGATGGCCTTGTTTGGGTTGGCCGCCGCTTTGATAAAAAGAACGACGAAGGCGTCGGTAAATGGTGGCAGATGCCACAGGGCGGCATCGACGAGGGCGAAGATACACACGCCGCAGCCCTACGCGAACTCGAGGAGGAGACGGGCGTCACCTCCGCCGAATTTATCGAAGAGGCGCCGGGTTGGTTCATCTATGATCTTCCCGAACACCTGATCGGCAAAAGCTGGGGCGGCAGGTATCGCGGCCAGAAACAGAAATGGGTGGCCCTGCGCTTCACCGGCGAGGACAGCGAAGTGAATTTGAAACCGCCCCACAATGACAAGGGCCACAAACAGGAATTCGACCAGTGGAAATGGGCGGCGATGGACGAGGTGCTCGACATCGTCGTGCCCTTCAAAAAGCAGGTCTATGAGGACGTGATCGCAGCGCTGAAGCATCTGGGCCGCTGATGTTTCGTCACGTTATTTTTGACTGCGATGGCGTTCTGATCGACAGCGAGGAAATTTCCATGCGCACCGACCAGGCGCTGCTCGCTGAAAACGGTGTTGTGATCAGCGAGCAGGAGATGCATCGCCGTTTTGTCGGCAAGACCTTTGCCGCCATGGTCGAGGAATTGGAAGCAGAACGCGGCATCAGACTTCCAACTGATCTCGAGGCCCGCAAGGACGAGATCATGCTTGAACGCTATCGCCGCGAACTGCAACCGGTTGCCGGCGTGCGCGAGGCACTTGATGTCATCACCTATCCCAAAAGCATCGGCACCAATGGCCCGCGCCACCGGGCGCTTCTGGCGCTGGAGGTGACGGGGATTGCCCATCACTTCGAGGACCGTCTCACTACCTTTGAAGATGTGGCACGTGGCAAGCCCTTTCCCGATGTTTATTTGTTGGCGGCGGAACGGGCTGGCTTTCCACCCTCCCAATGCCTGGTGATCGAAGACAGCGTGACGGGTGTTGCCGCTGCAATTGCCGCCGGATGCCCGACCATTGGCTTTACGGGTTCCCATTTGCATCGCTCCGAACATGCCCTCGCCCTCACTCAGCTTGGCGCCATGCGCGTTTTCAACGACATGGCGGAACTGCCGGACATGCTTAACCGTCTGAATGGTTTGCCTTGACATTGTGCGGCGCAGCATCCATATGACCGCCATCCGCTTCATTGAGGCCCTTGCCAGAATAACGTGAGGCTTCCCTTCGGAAAGCCGTTCGGCCCTGCGGATTTAACCAACACTCTCTTCACGTGGGACTGTTCTGACGCGCTTTGCATTGGATGCAGGCTGGCGCGGCTGTCCCTCTTTGCTTCCATATTTGAAAGACTCTTATTTTGACGAATTTTGATTCACTCGGCCTCTCCGCTCCTCTTCTGAATGCGGTGAAGGCCGAAGGCTATTCGACGCCAACGCCGATCCAGGCCAAGGCCATTCCCTCGCTGCTTCAGGGCCGCGATCTTTTAGGGATAGCCCAGACCGGCACTGGAAAAACCGCTGCCTTCGCACTTCCCATCATCGAACGCTTGGTGAAGGACAACCGCAAGCCGCTGCCCGGTTCGGCCCGCGTTCTCATCCTCTCGCCGACCCGCGAACTCTCTGCACAGATTCTTGAAAGCTTCCGCACCTACGGAAAAAATGTGCGCCTCAAGAGCATCGTCGTTTTCGGCGGCGTCGGCATTGGCCGCCAGATCGAAAACCTCAAGCATGGCGTAGACATTCTTGTCGCAACGCCGGGCCGCCTTGTCGATTTGATTGAACGTAGGGCGCTGACCCTTTCCAAGGTCGAGACCTTCGTGCTCGATGAAGTGGACCAGATGCTCGACTTGGGCTTCATTCACGCCATCCGCAAAATCACCGGCATGCTGCCCAAGGAAAGGCAGAACCTCTTCTTCTCGGCCACAATGCCAAAGGAGATTGCAGGCCTTGCCGCAAATCTCTTGCGTGATCCGGTGCGCGTTGAAATCACGCCCGTCGCCACCACAGCCGAGCGCGTAGTCCAGTCCGTGATCCATGTGGACCCGGCAAACAAGGTGAAGCTCTTGGTCGAACTTCTGCGTGACCCGCAGATCACCCGCGCGCTTATTTTCACCCGCACCAAGCATGGCGCTGACAAGGTTGTAAAGGCGCTCGCTGGCCAGAACTATCAGGCCGCCGCCATTCACGGCAACAAAAGCCAGGCCAATCGCGAAAAGGCCCTGGCCGGCTTCAAGAACGGCAAGATCCTCGCACTCGTGGCGACCGACATTGCCGCGCGCGGCATTGACGTTGATGGCGTATCGCACGTCTTCAACTACGACCTGCCATTCGTGCCCGAAAGCTATGTCCACCGCATTGGCCGCACGGCCAGAGCCGGTGCAACTGGCGAAGCCATTGCCTTCTGCACCCCGGAAGATCGCGGGCTTCTGCGTGACATCGAGAAAACCATCCGCGCTTCTGTGCCTGTGAAGGAACATGCGCTCGGCCTCAAGGTCGATGCACTGGCGCCGAATTTTGGCTGGAA
>JBIOWL010000371.1:0-5158 GCA_044868645.1 Aestuariivirga sp. | reverse complement strand
GTTAATGCGCAAGACCTGATTCTTCCGCTTATTCCTCATAAGGATTCTTGCCACCCCGCAACACAAAGCGGATAGGAACGCCAGCAAGATCAAAGCTTTCGCGTAAGCCGTTCATCAGATACCTGAGGTAGCTGTCGGGCAGCTTGTCCAACTGGTTGCCAAAGACCGCGAAAGTGGGCGGACGGGCGTTGGCCTGTGTGGCATAGCGGATCTTGATGCGGCGGCCCGAGGGCGCTGGCGGCGCGTTGCGTTCGATTGCGCCTTCCAGCCAGCGGTTGAGCTTCGATGTGGTGATGCGCGAATTCCAGCGCCTGTCGGCGGCGAAGACAGCCTTCATCAACTCATCGATGCCCCTGCCCTGCTTCGCTGAAATCTTGACCACCGGCACACCGCGGATTTCCGGCAGCACGTCTTCCAGCTTGCTTTCAACGTCGCGCATCTTGCGCTGCTTGTCCTCCACGGCATCCCATTTGGAAAGCGCCAGAACGACGGCGCGGCCTTCCTGCGCCACAAGATCGGCGAGTGCCAAATCCTGACGCTCGATCTCCGTTGTGGCGTCGAGCAGAACGACAACGCACTCGGCAAAGCGGATGGCGCGCAGTGCATCGGCGACCGCAAGCTTCTCCACCTTTTCCTGCACGCGCGACTTGCGGCGGATGCCCGCCGTATCCCACAACTTGATGGCGCGGCCTTTCCAATTCCAGTCGGAGACAATGGAGTCCCGCGTGATGCCCGCTTCCGGTCCGGTGAGCATGCGCTCTTCACCCAGCATGGCATTGACGAGCGTAGACTTACCCGCATTGGGCTGGCCGATGATGGCGAGCTTCAAGGGCCTACTCTCTTCCGGTTTCTCTTCTTCGGATTCTTCGGAAGCAGCCACATACGGCTTCAGCGCATCATAGAGAGCATCAAGGCCCTCGGCATGCTCGGCGGAAACGGCCAGCGGTTCACCAAACCCCAGGGCATTGGCTTCGCCAAGTCCTGCGATGCTGGCACGGCTCTCCGACTTGTTGCCGACAAGGATCACAGGCTTGCCGAGCTTCCTGATGCGGGCAGCAAAATCTCTGTCAACGGGTGTCAATCCGGCGCGCGCATCGATGACGAAGAGAATGGCATCTGCCGACTTTGCCGCAACTTCCGACTGGCTGCTCATGCGGGCTTCGAGCGTTCCCTTCTTGGCATCGTCGAGGCCAGCCGTATCGATCAGCCGGAAGGAAAGATCACCAAGCCTTGCATCCCCTTCCCGGCGGTCGCGCGTGACACCCGGCTCGTCGTCAACGATGGCAATGCGCTGGCCGACGAGGCGGTTGAAGAGCGTGGACTTGCCGACATTGGGCCTGCCGAGAATGACGACAGTGGCGGACATTAGCCCTCGGTGCCGGCTTCCTGGTCAATGCCCGTACCGCACGCCTCCACATTGGGATCACATGGGACGGGATCCTCGATATCGACGGGTGTTCCGGCCGAATCCTGCGTTAAGACGTCCGGATTCTGAGCCTTTGTCTGCTCCGGCGAGAGGATTTCCTCGCGCTGGCCGGGCAGAACATTGTCCTTGCGCTGGCCGGTCAATTTCTTGATGGAGCTGCAGCCTGGAAGAGCGAGAACGATCGCACCCGCCAGCAGGATGGCCGAAAAGGCACGCATGTTCATTTCTTCACGAGCTCCGGCGTAATGAGTTGAACCATGGCCTGGGCACGCTGGCGCATGGCTTCGGGTGTTTCAGGATCGGCAAACAGAGCGTTCATGTAGCGATCGGCCATGGCGTAGTCCTTGATGCGATAGGCGCTGAGACCGAAAATCTCACGGGCCGCGTGGCGCCAGACATTGTCGTCCCTGTCATATTTGCCGAGCGAGGTGAGAAGCTCGTCTGGCGTTGCCGTGTCAACCATCAAATAGCCTGCGCGGATGGCGGCCAGATCAGCGAGAGTGGGGTCCGATCCGGGAGCGGCGGCGAAGGTCTTGTAGATTTCGAGGGCCTTGGCCTTATCTCCCTTTTCCGCCAGAACCGCGGCTTCGGTAAGCTTGGCAAGCTGGCCGAAGCCGTTCTGTTTTACCGCCGCGAGGGCGGCGAGGGCATCGTCAAACTTGTCCTCGGCGGCTTTGCGTGCGGCATCGAGGTAGACGACGGAGGCCTGCTCGGCCTGCTGGCGCTGCCAATAGCGCCAGCCCTCGTAGCCGCCGACAGACAGCACAATCAGCACGGCCAGCGCAGTGAAGGCGGTGCCATAGCGATCCCAGAGTTTCTTGTATTCCTCTTGGCGGACTTCCTCGTCCACCTCGCGGATCAGTGATTCATCAGTCACAGTGTCGTCCCATCAATTGGGGGCCGGGCTAAAGCAGCAGCAAGGCCAAATCAAGGCCCTTCATCCACCAGGAAACTGCCAATAAGGCCCGCATCGGCGCGCTCCGCGATGAGGCTGGTTAATGTCCAGAGACCCGGATTATTCGCCACAAAGACGTAGCTGGCCTTGGTTTTTGCCGGAATGACCGCCGTATCGCGCCAGGGCTGGCCTTCGGCTTGTTCTCCGTTTGTGGTGAGTGGGCGCCAGATATGGCCGTCAATGGCGATGGGCTGATCAAAGTTGGTTTGGTTATCGAAGGCCAGGATGATCGTCTCATTCTGTATCGCTTCAAAGAGGTGTTGCTGCTGCAGGCCCGCCGCACCGTTGATGGCCCAAGCCAGGCCCTTTTCAAGGAGGGCGCGGAGCTCCAATGTTTCGTTGCCCACTCTTGCAGATTTGAGCCCGCCCCTGACGCCGCCTTCCAGTGTGACCGGGATGGTGCGGGAGGCTTTGCCTTCGTCAATGATGGGCCAGGGATTTGCGGCAAGCGCGAAGCCGATCGGCAGGCCGGGGAGTTTCCCACGAGTTGTGAAGAACGCGGCCTCCAGCGTATCGGCGCCAAGATCAAGATGGAGGGCCATGTCATCATTGGAACGCGTTGGCACGATGTCGGCGCGCTGACCGGGCGCAAGCTGCAATCCGGCGGTAGGCAGCGGTTCCGGCTTGATGGGCTGGCCGTCACGCGCAATGAGCAAGGCGTCCACCCCTCTCAGTTGCATGTTGAACGTCCGCGCATTGCAAACGTTGAGGAAGCGGAGACGGGACGGCCTTGTGTCCGACAGGGCAAGCACCGGTTTTGACGTGCCATTGACGGTCACCCAGTTGCCGAGGCGTCCCTCGCCCGCCGCAACGGCGATATCCGAAAAATTCCTGTCCAGAATACCATCATCCGCCACCTTCCAGTCATCGAGAATGATGGGGATGTCCTCGAAAGCGGAGTTCGCTTCCTCGATAATCAGCATGGCATAGAGACCCATTCCCCGCTGCCTTCCGGCATTGAGAAGAGGCCCGATCCAGAAGGTGCCGGCGTCCGGCGGCGTGAAGGCGAGATCGACGGTGCCCTCCGGCTCCTTCGGAAGAAGCACTGTCACCGTTTGCGAGTCGGCCCGCACTCCGTAGAAATGAAGCCAGATGTCTTCTTCCAGTTTGTTGATGAAGCGGAGCGTTGTTTGCTCGCCCTGACGGGCGCGGATCACCGGCAAATCTTCGCTTGTGCGGAAATGCCAGTGCTGTGTGGACGGGCCTTCGCCGAACAGCTTGGAGGTCTTGGGCTCGGCGATCAGAACATGCGTTTTCAGGAAGGGGGCATCCTGCGCGCCTGCTCTTCCTGCGCCGAAAACGAAAGTGCTCCCGGCGATGAAGCTGCGGCGGCTGATCTTGATGCCCATAGGATGAACATAGCTGATTCCGGCTCGCATTTTCGGAACAAGAATTGCTACAATGCGTTCCCCTTCTCAAAGGAGATAGGTCATGCCAAACCCAGAGAGAGAAAATCCGCGCCTTCATGAGAAATCCGGCAAAAAGCCGCCGCGCACCGGAAATGACAATACGCCGCCGCATAAGGGCGATCCCGAACAGGTCGAAAATGTCCCGGGACGCGAGCAATTAAACCCGCACCGCCGTCCCGATCCGGATGAAACCTACCGCACCGGACGGCGAGGATCGGGAAGGACTTAAGAGTTCTGCCGTTTCACCTCATGTCTTCCTGTGATGGGAGGGCGGTGCTTACTTGTTTCCAGCCAGTCCCTCCCGCGCTGGTGCCCGGCTGACATTGGCAAAAAGCACATTGGCTTCGCGAATCTGCTTCACGTCCTTCGTGCAACAGAGATAAATTCCAAATTTGAAATAGTTGATCTTTTCCAAGCCGGTAATAAGAGTTGGCCCCTTGTAGTCCTGAACTTGCGAACCATTGAGATAGACTGTGGCGCGGCCGCTCTCATCATTTGCCCATCGCACGAATACCTCAAACTTACTCCACTTTCCGACCAGATCCTTGAACTTCGCCACCGGCAATTTGGTGCGCGGTTCACATTCATAGTTGCCAAGGGCCCGGTTGAACTCCAGCTGCAGAGCATCTTCCTGGGCCGCCATGTTCGAAAATGTCATGTGGGGGCATTGGTTGTTGTGCCAGTACGCGAACTCGTAGTGCCCTTTTGTCTGTTTGAACCCGTAGGGAAAGTCTTCGGGAAAAAACACGTGGAATCCATACCAGCTTTCCTTGGGTTGGGCTCTCCCGTTTCTCTTCGTGGCAGCGACGTTTTCACGATACTGCGAGCGAGCTGACTTCCACTTGCAATCGCTATCGTCGGACGAAGGATCGTATCGTTTTGGATTGCAGTAGCCTTGAGGCAGTTTGAATGAGTGAACTGTTTTGGAAGGCGCCTTTCCCGTTGGATCTTTTATTTTCTTGACTGTTTTTGGCGCGCTCAGCTCATCCACAACCATGGGATCGAAGCCCTCTTGGGCTATCGCTGCCCCTGTGATGAATGCTGCCGTTATGGCCGCCAGAATTGCCCGCACTATGCTTCCCATTTCCGCTCCCTCTCTCCAGTTTTTCTAAATAGCCGTATATCCACCATCAATCAGGATGTCCTGGCCGTTCACGAGATCGGAGGCGGACGAGGCGAGATAGAGGATCATGTCGGCGACCTCGACCGGCTTGCCGAAGCGGCCGGCGGGGATTTTGGCCTTCATCGGATCGCCGCGTTCGGGCTTGCCCCAGTGCTCCTCGCCCATCGGCGTCAGGATCACGGTCGGGCAGACGCTGTTGACCTGGATGTTGTGCTTGGCCCATTCGACGCACATCACCTTGGTCA
>JBIOWL010000370.1:0-4003 GCA_044868645.1 Aestuariivirga sp. | reverse complement strand
GCCGCAGGACTTGAAGAGGGTGACTTCCTCGCCGTCCTGGCGGCCCCGGACCTTGCCCCGGCAGAGTTCAGCGAGATCGCCCTTCACCGCCTTGAAGCTGAACTTGCCCTCAGCTTCGGCCTGAAGGAGATCGCCCGCTTCCGCCTTGGCGCCTTCATAGGTATCGACATAGACGGAGGCCTTGGCCACGGCATCGCCATCGGTCTCCCGCATGGTGGGCTTGAAGGCGCCCGCAAGATCGATATGGGTGCCGGGCTTGACCCAGGCTCCGCGAATGAGCGGCTCGGTTGAACTCGTAATGCCACAGACAATATCTGACTGGCGCACGGCCTCTTCCATCTCAGAGACATGGGCGGCAAAGCCATCGGCGCGCAATTCGGCGGCGGTGGTTTCCGCCTTGGAAGACGTTCGGTTGAAGACGTGGATTGTCTTGATGGGCCGGACGGCGGCGTGGGCACGGGCAAAATGCAAGGCCAGAGCCCCAGCACCCACAAGAGTTAGAACAGAGGCATCGGGCCGCGCCAGATAGTCGGCCGCCAATGCCGAAGCGGCGGCGGTGCGGCGGCGCGTAAGCTCGGTGCCGTCCATCGTCGTAACGGCAGCGCCCGTCCTGTTATCGATCAGGAGGTAACTTCCGTGAATGGTGGGCAGGCCTTGGGCTGCATTGTCTGATTTAAAGGTCACAACCTTAATGCCCGTCCATTCCTTGCTCCAGGCGGGCATCAGGAGGAGCGTTGTGGTTGGTGACGTCTCGTGATGATGGCGGACCGGCGTTGTGATATCGCTGCGAAAGCCTTCACGCAAGGCTTCCACCAATTCGCGGTAAGGCGCGGCCCGGGCCACGTCAGCGGCGGAAAGAACCTTCACAGGAAACCGCCATCGAAGGGCGCCAAATCCTGCCTTGCACTCTCAGGTCTTTCCTTCCGCAATTCAGCAAGTTCAGCCTGCATGTGTGCCGCTTCGGCGCGGGCATCACGAGCCGCCTTGCGGTGCTTTGCTTGCGCAAACCACGAGCCAATCCAGCCAATGATGATCCCCACAAAGATGCCTAGAAAGAACAGAAGCCAGAGCGGCAGGTCCATGGCGAGCTTTGGCGCTTCCTGCGAGAAGGGATCAAGCGAGAGCGTGACCCAGCGGCGGTTGGCCACGGCAAAGGAAATGACGATGATGACGATGGGCAAGCCCACCGCCCAACGGAAGATGCGGCGCAAGATCAGGTCTTCTTGTTGAGACGGGCGCGCAATTCCTTGCCCGTCTTGAAGAACGGGGCCTTCTTCGGGATGACAGCCACGCTTTCTCCGGTGCGCGGATTGCGCCCCGTCCGGCCGTCGCGGGATTTTACGGAGAATGCGCCGAAGCCCCTAAGCTCAACGCGCGAGCCCTGGCGCATGGCATCGACAATCTCGTCCAGCACCTTATTGACGATGCGCTCCACATCGCGATGATAGAGATGAGGATTCTTGTCGGCGATTTTCTGCACGAGTTCAGACTTTATCATTTGCGTGCCTCACTCTGCGTTGGCGTTCGACAGGGAAGGGTGCCAAAGGGCAAGCAAGCCGTCAAGGCGTGAGCGTTCTGCAACCTGCTGCAAGGGGGCAAGGCCCAGGCTGCTCAATATTGTGTCCGGGATCGAGGCACCAAGGGCCTCTTCAAGCCAGGGCTTGGGCGGGCGCCAGTCCTCGATCTTCAAGCCTTCAGAAATCTTCTTTTCCGATTGAAGCCAGGCCATGGCTTCATCCTCGCCGCCAATGGCATCGATGAGGCCTTCCTTGAGCGCCTGCCTGCCGGAATAGACGCGGCCATCGGAGAGAATTGCCGTGCGTTCCGGCGAAAGCTTGCGGCGTTCGGAAACGAGGCCCTTGAACCAGGTGAAACCATCCAAGACCATTTCCATGGCAACTTGCTTTGCCTTCTCGGAAGCGGGCTTATAGGGCGAGGGCTCCGCTTTTAGTTCGCCGGATTTCAATTCCTCCACCTTCACGCCAATGGTGTTCAGGAGCTCTGAAATTTCCGGATAGGAGAAGATGACACCGATGGAACCGGTAATGGTGTTGCCGCGGGCATAGATGCGATCGGCTGCGAGCGCGGTGATATAGCCACCCGATGCTGCAACCGTGTCCATGACGGCGACGACGGGTTTCTTTCCTGCAACTTTCCGGATTTCCTCATAGAGCGCTTCGGAGCCAGCGGTCGTTCCGCCTGGGCTGTCGATACGCACGATCAGAGCCTTGGCCGTGTCGGAGTCCGCAATATCCTTGAGCAGTTTGAGTTGCTGGTCGTTGCCGGTGATCAAGCCATCGATCGAGAGGCGCGCTACATGATCGGAACTCGTCGGCAGGGATTCTCCACGCGCAAAAATCGCAATGAGCGCAACAATGAAGAGAGCCAGCGCAATCCAGCGCCAGCGGCGGAGGCTCTTTTTCAAACTTAAATGGTTGATGATGTGATCAATGTCGGAGGCGGTCATGGGGCAAGGACTATCACAAAAAGAAACTGGCCGGAACATGTTCCGGCCAGCGCAATTTCATTCAATTTAAAGCGATATTACTCGTTGTCTTCCTTCTTCTTCAAGGCGGCCTGCAGGATGTCGCCGAGCGAGGCGCCCGAGTCGGATGAGCCGTACTGGGCCACCGCCTCGCGCTCATCGGCGATTTCAAGCGCCTTGATGGAGACGTTGATCTTGCGGGCCTTGGCATCGAAGAGAGTGATGATGGCATCGAACTTCTCACCCACGGCAAAGCGTTCGGTGCGCTGTTCGCCACGGTCACGGGCGAGATCGCCGCGCTTGGCGTAGGCCGTAAGATCGGTGCCGGCGATCCTCACTTCGAGGCCGCCGTCTTCCACCTTCATCACTTCGCAGGTCACCTTGTCGCCCTTCCGCATCGTGCCTGCCGACTTGATAGGATCGCCGGAGAGCTGCTTGATGCCAAGCGAGATGCGCTCCTTGTCTTTATCCACATCGAGGACAACAGCTTTGACGACATCGCCCTTCTTGTAGTCCTTGATGGCTTCCTCGCCCGGGCGCTTCCAGTCGAGGTCAGAGAGATGGACCATGCCGTCCACATCGCCGTCGAGGCCAATGAAGAGGCCGAACTCGGTGGTGTTCTTGACTTCGCCTTCGACGACCGATCCCTTGGGATGGCGCGAGGCGAAACTATCCCACGGATTGTTCTGCACCTGCTTCAAGCCCAGCGAAATGCGGCGCTTGGCGGGATCGATCTCGAGGATCTGCACTTCCACTTCTTCGGAAGTTGAGAGGATCTTACCCGGATGAACGTTCTTCTTGGTCCAGGACATTTCGGAGACATGGATCAGGCCTTCGATGCCGTCTTCCAGCTCCACGAAGGCGCCGTAGTCGGTGATGTTGGTGACCTTGCCCTTGACCTTTGAGCCGACGGCGAGCTTCTCGATCACGACATCCCATGGATCCTTGTCGAGCTGCTTCATGCCGAGCGAGATGCGCTGGGTCTCAGGGTTGATGCGGATGATCTGCACCTTGACCGTCTGGCCGACGGAGAGAACATCCGATGGGTGATTGACGCGCTTCCAGGCAATGTCGGTGACATGGAGCAGGCCGTCGATGCCGCCCAGATCCACGAAGGCGCCGTAATCGGTGATGTTCTTGACCACGCCATCGACCACCTGGCCTTCGGCCAAGTTCTGCACGAGTTCCGAACGCTGCTCGGCACGCGTCTCTTCCATGATGGCGCGGCGCGAAACAACGATGTTGCCGCGGCGGCGGTCCATCTTCAGAATCTGGAAGGGCTGGGAGACATGCATCAAGGGGCCCACATCACGGATGGGGCGCACGTCAACCTGGGAGCCGGGCAGGAAGGCCACGGCGCCGCCAAGATCGACGGTGAAGCCGCCCTTGACGCGGCCGAAGATGACGCCGTCGACACGTTCGCCCTTGGTGGACATTTCCTCAAGGCGGGTCCAGGCCTCCTCGCGGCGGGCCTTGTCGCGCGAAAGGACTGCTTCGCCCAGCGCGTTTTCGATGCGC
>JBIOWL010000369.1:0-3601 GCA_044868645.1 Aestuariivirga sp. | reverse complement strand
GATTTGAATCTTGTTTCCACGCAATGATAAAGTCTGCACCCAGGCCGTATCTGGAAGCAGCCCGGCAAGCTCGGAGATTGATTGGCTGGCGCTGGGTGCGGTTCTTTTCAGCTGCACAAGTTTTGCGACCTTGTTCTCTACTGCTCTTTGCGCATCAAATTGCCCGCGAATGTCCTTGGCCTTGCTTTCTAGGGCCTTCGCGGTGACGTCTGCATCACTTGATCTTGCGGCAATACTGTTATTGGCGGTGAACAATGACCACCCAGCGACAAGAATGAAAAGCGCCAGAGCTCCAGCCGCCACTGACTTCCATAGTCTCTCCTGGGAACTGCCGAAAACAGTTCCGTCCCTGCTCAGAAGCATCGGCGACAGATGGTTGTCCGGTCCCCGGTAGCCGAAGGCGGTTATGGAATGACCCATGGTCCGGACCATGCCTCCAATACTTTCCGCAACCGTCTTCTTGACGAGAACCTGGTGCGCGCGCGTGGCCCCCGGTGCCTCTGTCTCCGTCCACCAGAAGCGCAGCATCTCTGCAAGCTTGAAAGGTGTCATCCGCTCGGCTTCCATCCTGAGAATCCGCTCCGACTCCCTTGCAGCTGCCGCTGGAATCTGCATGGCGTGAACAAATGCCGATGATTCAGTGAAGGTAACGAGAAGTTTGGAAGCAACGCCTGCGGCCAGAAGTGCCTCCGTCACGCTGGTGAATTCTCGCGCAGGATTTCCAGGATGAGACTGGGAGGTCAGTGTTGCGCGCTGGCAATCAATGCAGAGCTCGGCATCGACACGCTGCAAGACCTGCTTGCCAAGGTCACGCGGAGGAAAAAGGGAGAGCGCATCTCCAACCTGCCTGGAGATAGCGGCCCAAGCTGATGACAAGAGCGGCACGAAGAATAGCTAGCCGCCGACGCGACCCATCGTAAGGTGGAACACACGCATTGCGGGAGTTTTTCCACAGCTTTCGCGCTTTGATTTGAAACGTGATTTGCTGAAGCCTATCGTTCAGTTCGGAAGGTCGGGAATCGTGCAACCCCCTGCAATCGAAGCTGGTTTTCTGGACTATTTGCGCAATGTGGGTGCCCTGGACGAGGCTGCCCATGGCCGGGCTGTGGCGGCCTTGATGTCAACGCCCCATGCTGCCGATACAGTGCTCCTGGAATTGGGGTTGATCGGCGAAGAGCAGCTCACCGAGCATGCCGGCAGCTATCTCAATATGGATGTCGTCGCCAATCCTGTCCCGGATGAGGCAGCGGCCAGCGCTGTGAATCATGCGGAGTTTCTGGCGCGCAACAGGCTCATCGTTGCGGACGAAGATGATGAAACATTGACTGTCGTTACCGCCAAGCCATTCGACCTCAACTCCATTCGAGCGCTCGCCTATGCAGTGGACAAGCATCCGGTTGTGAAATGTACCAGCCGCAGCAAGATCGAGGCTCTGTTTCAAGATGGACGCGCGGTTGAGAGTGGCGCAGACGAATCTTCTTCCGAATTGATTGGAGATGACGTGGAGCGCCTGCGCGATGCGGCCCGTGATGCCCCGACAGTTAGGCTTCTCAACAGGATCGTCATTGCTGCGATCGACCAACGGGCTTCCGACATCCACCTTGAGCCCATGGAAGACCGCTTGCGCGTGAGATACCGCATCGATGGACATCTGCAACCGGTTGAGACACTTCCCAAGCAAGCGGAAGCAGGCTTGGTGTCCCGCGTCAAAATTTTATCGCGGCTCGACATAGCGGAAAAGCGCCTTCCCCAGGATGGCCGCATGCGGCTGCCCATCCGGGGACAGGATGTGGATTTCCGCGTCGCAACGGCGCCCGTGGTCCATGGCGAAAACATCGTGCTTCGCATTCTGGACCGGAGCCAGGTTCCACTTGACTTGCAAGCCTTGGGTTTTCGGGACGGCGATCGTGAGGCGATCGTCCGGCTCATGAATTCCCCCCATGGCCTTGTGCTGGTCACCGGACCCACGGGCAGCGGCAAATCAACAACACTTTATTCCATGCTCGCGGCATCGGATTCAAAGGAAAGAAAAATCTTTTCCATCGAAGACCCCGTGGAACGGCGGGTTGATGGCGTGAGTCAAATCCAGGTACAGCTCCAGATTGGCCTGGACTTCGGACCGGTGCTGCGTTCGGTGCTGCGTCAGGATCCCGATGTGATCATGGTGGGCGAGATGCGCGACAAGGAGACTATTCAAACTGCGGTACGCGCCGCATTGACCGGCCATCTGGTTCTTTCAACGCTTCACACCAATTCCGCAGCCTCAGCTGTTACCCGTCTGGTTGATATGGGCATCGACAGGTATCTCATCGCATCTTGTCTCAAGGCCATCCTTTCTCAGCGGCTCGTGCGCAAGCTTTGCACCGCCTGCCAAGGGAAAAAATCCAAGACAGCAAAAACCTGCAGCGCCTGTTCCGGCACGGGCTATCTCGGGCGCATCGTGGCCTATGAGTTTCTCCATGTGAACGAAAACATCCAGCGCGCCATCCTTAAGGGAGACAGCGAAACGGCAATTGAGAATGAGGCTGTGCGGGGTGGCATGATACGCTTTTCGGATTTTGCCGCCGCGCTTGTTGAGAACGGCATCACAAGCCTTGATGAAGTGGCGCGGGTCTCGGCTGCGCCATGACCGCTCTCCAGTTTCACTATAAAGCCTATGACAGGGACGGCCGAACGGCCAAAGGCATGATTGCGGCTGTTACTGAACAGGAGGCCTTGGCGAAACTCAAGGAAATGGGCCTGCTTCCGGCCTCACTGTCAGCGGGCGGGAGACCGCGGATTTTTGAATTGGCCTTAAGCCTTCGGCGGGATTCCAATTTCACCATCGCGCAAAAGATTGACTATGTAAGTTATCTTCACTCGCTTTTACGAGCCGGCCTTCCGTTGGACAGAAGCCACCTCCTGATAGCCGAAGGTGGCGGCAACAGGTTCATCGCCACGCAGAGCCGCAGAATCGCCGATGAACTGGCCAGTGGAAAATCGCTCTCGCAAAGCTGGGAGGTTTTGGGAAAGAGCTTCACACCCATGGAGGTCGGCATGATCGCCTCCGCCGAAAAGACCGGAAACTTTCTCGTTGTCCTGGATCAGCTCCGCATCATTCTGAAACAGCGCAAGGGCCTCAAGGACAAGGTCATTTCGGCGTCGGTCTATCCAATCTTTCTTGTGCTCATGTCGGTTGCGGCACTTGTCGTCATCGCCACCGTTCTTGTTCCCGCGCTCGTGCCGCTTTTCGGAGATGACGCTGCTCAATTGCCGTTCCTCATCCGCGCCGTGCTCTTCATCAAACAGATATTCAATGAATATCTGCCCCTCCTTCTCCTCGCCCTGCTGTCAATGATCATTGGCTTTCGCTTCATGTCACGCGACAGGCGGATCTCCAGGCTTCGTGCACGATACCTTCTCAAGATTCCGATGGTCCGAATGCTTAATTCCGCACAGGCCGCTAGACAACTGAACATAGCGCTTGAAAGTGGCCTCACTCTGCAAAACGGCTTGCGCCTTGTGGCACAATCTTTCGATAACGCAATCGTTAGAGATCAGCTGGTTGCCGCCGGCGATGCGATTGCCAATGGCGCGAGCCTATCCAAAGCATTGACGGACT
>JBIOWL010000368.1:0-8835 GCA_044868645.1 Aestuariivirga sp. | reverse complement strand
TGCTGCTTGCGCAAATTCGCCAACAACTCAACGCGCCGCATGTTGCGCCGCCTTCGTGCCGTCACGCCATAGCGCATCCAGTGTTCTTCTGCAGCAATGCGCTGGGCAAGAAGTGTCTGCTCCGTTTCCTCTTCCTCCAACAATTTGTCGCGCCATGATTCAAATTCGGCAAAACCCTGCTCCAGCCGCCGCGCCTGCCCACGATCCATCCATACGGTGCGGTTCGAGAGGTTCTGCAAGAAGCGCCGGTCATGGCTGATCACGATCATTGCCGCGCGCGATCCTTTCAACTCCGCCTCAAGCCATTCGATGGCAGGAAGGTCGAGATGATTTGTCGGCTCATCCAACAACAACACGTCAGGATCGGCAGCCAGCGCTCTCGCCAATCCCGCACGCCGCGCTTCACCGCCAGAAAGCGTTGCCGTTGTCTTCTCTGGCTCCAGCCCCAATTCGCGCAGATAATGTTGCACACGGTGCACTTCGCCCATAGGCGGCAGGCCCGCCTCCACGTAAGCGCCGACCGTCTCATGCGAACCGAAATCAGGCTCCTGGGGCAGATAGTGAATGAGCGTGCCCGGCTGCACAAAGCGTTCGCCGCTTTCCCGCTCCAGCGTTCCTGCCGCGATCCTGAGCAAGGTTGATTTGCCAGAGCCATTGCGCCCCACCAGCGCAATCCTTTCGTCATCGGCGAGCGCGAGTTCCGTTCCATCCAGCAGCGGTGTGCTGCCGAAGCGCAGATGGATGTCCTTGAGGGAAAGAAGCAAGCGGGCCATTGTGGCCCTATTCGAAGAGGCTCGAGACGCTCTCTTCGCGCGAAGTGCGGCCGATGGCTTCGCCGATCAGCGGCGCGATGGGAATGACACGGATGTTGCGCGCTACCTTCACCGCCTCTGTCGGCTGGATCGAGTCGGTGATAACGAGATTCTTCAGCTTGGAAGAAGTGATCCGCGACACTGCGCCGCCGGAAAGCACGCCATGGGTGATATAGGCGGTCACATCTTTCGCGCCCTCTTCCAAGAGAGCCTCGGCGGCGTTCACCAGCGTTCCACCCGAATCCACGATGTCGTCGATGAGGATACAACTCTTGCCCTTGATCTCGCCGATGATGTTCATGACTTCGCTTTCGCCCGCTCGCTCGCGCCGTTTGTCCACGATCGCAAGCGGACAATCGAGCCGTTTGGCAAGCGCCCGGGCGCGCACTACGCCGCCCACGTCTGGTGACACCATGACCGTGTTCGCCACGTCATTGTGCTGCTTGATGTCGCGCACGAAGACCGGTCCTGCGAAGAGATTGTCAGTCGGAATATCGAAGAAGCCCTGGATCTGCCCCGCGTGCAAATCCATCGTAAGCACGCGGTCAGCACCCGCATGGGTGATGAGGTTGGCGACCAGCTTTGCTGAAATCGGCGTACGCGGCCCCGGCTTCCGGTCCTGCCGCGCATAACCGAAGTATGGGATCACCGCCGTGATGCGTTTCGCGCTGGCACGGCGCAGCGCGTCGGTGATGATGAGGAGTTCCATCAGATGGTCGTTGGCCGGAAAGCTCGTGGACTGCACCACGAACATGTCTTGGCCGCGCACGTTTTCCTGAATCTCGACGAAGATCTCCATGTCGTTGAAACGCTTCACCACCGCCTTGGTGAGCGGCGTTTGCAGGTAGCCGCCAATGGCCTCGGCGAGCGGTCGGTTGCTGTTGCCGGAGATGATTTTCATCATGGGGTCAGGACTCGCAGGGGGCCGGATTTGCGCGGTCTATAACAACCGTATGACGCCCTGCCTAGGGCCTGTCTGCCGCAGTGCACAAATTTGGTGAAGATGGCAAAACCGCCCTCACCTGAACCTTTGGATCAGCTTGAAAATGCCTTCCGCCGCAGCTTCCGTGGCGTATTGCGCATTCTCGCCCCACCCCTTGTCCAGTGAACCAGCCGGCACGGCATTTTCCTGAACGACTTCGCCCAGCACTTTTCCATCCGGCGCCGCGACGGTCCAAACCAGCTTCACTTTCTGCTCCGTGCCACCGGTGGAGCCAAGTGTGACCTTGCCGGTGATCAGCAGCGCATCTTCGCGCCGCCCTGCCAGAACGGGCCAGCCCGCTTCCTTCAATACATTGCGCATGCCGGCAGTTAGTTCACTATTGCCCTTGCCCTTCGCTCCGATGACATTGGGCACCGCTACTGCCTTGATCACGTGACCCTTCTTCTTGATCTGTGGCTGATCCGCAGGCTTCGCCTCTTCTGCCGTCGCGACCTCCGGCTCTGTGGGCGGTGCTGTTTCGGCGCCAATGGGCTTCAGCAACGGACCATCAAGCGTCTCAAGGTCAAGGTCGCTCCCTGCGCTGGGGCCCGCCTGCACCAGCGCTTCCCAAGGCGGCTTTATCGCATCCGCGCCTGATGCCTCGCCCTTCCCGAATGGCTGCTGCAGCCTGCCGCATGCGGCAAGCAGCAAGACCAAAAGCAGTGGCAGGAAGCGCATCATCGCATAATCATATCCACTGGATATTTCGACACCGGCTGTGGTTTTCCTTCCGTGAGGATATAGGTGCGCCCCAGGCAATAGGCCGCGCCAGCATCAGAATTCATCAGGATCATATGGGCAAAGAATACCATACCCGCTCCCAACACCTGCGGATTCCCCGCATAGAACATGGGATAATCCATCCAGCTTGGGGTGAATTTCGCGCCCAGCGAATAGCCGCAGGCATTGAGGCGATGCTCAGCCATGCCATGTGCATCCATGACCTTTGCATGGGCCACGAACACTTCACCCGCAGTGTGGCCAGGCCGAAGTTTGCTCTCGACAGCCTCAAGCGCCTCTTCACAGGCCGCGACCATGCGTTTGTGCAGATCCGAAGGCTTACCGATGATCAGTGTCCGCATGAAGGCCGCATGATAGTGGCGATAGACACCTGCGAACTCCAGCGTGAGCTGATCGCGTCTTGACAGTTTGCGCCGCCCAGCCTTGTAGCGGCAGAGCAGCGCATCGCGCCCCGAACCGATGATGAATTCATTGGCCGGATAGTCGCCGCCGCCCGCAAAGATCGCCGCCTGTTGCGCGGCAAGAACAGCGCCCTCGTCCGCACCCGCCTTGGTGGCTTTGATTGCTGCCTTCAGCGCCGCATCTCCAAGTTCTCCGGCCTTCCGCACATATTTAAGTTCAGCTGGCGATTTCACCAAACGCAAGGTGTCGATAAGTTCAGTTGCTTCTATCAGGATGCAGAAGCCGTCCAGCGCCACCTCCACCGCCTTGCCATTGAAATGCGTGAGGCCATAGCTCTTTGTTTCAATGCCGAGCCGCTTGCTGCGCACACCCAGACTCTCCAGCATGTCCTTCAATTGCGTTGCAGGTTGTGCGCCCGCCGCATCGGTCCAGATGCGGATGTCTTCGATAATGGAAGTATGTTGCGCCTGCCGCAGATCGGCCGAGCGCGTGAGCAAGGCCATGCGCCCGTCCGCGCTTATATAAAGGCATTGGAAGAAGCAAAAGCCGAAAGTATCATAGCCGGTCAGCCAGTACATGCTCTCCTGTTGGAACAGCAGCATGCCATCAAGGCCAAGGGCGCCCATGGTTTTGCGCAGCCGCGCCATGCGCATGGCAAATTCATCACGGGAGAAATGCAGGGCCATGTTCACACCAATGCAATCGCCGACATGAGCCGGCCATAGTCCTTCTCGCCACGATGGGTGGCGCGGCGATAGCTGTAGAACTGCGCTTCGTCCGCATAAGTATCGAGGCCCAGATTGCGCGTCACGCCCACGCCTGCCTGCTTCAACCGCAGCATCAAATATCCCGGCAGATCAAACATGTGATGACCTTCTTTCAAAGATGGCTTGAAGAAACGGGAATGGTCAACACTCTGCACGAGGAATGCTTGCAGCAATTCCGGCCCGACCTCGTAAGACTCCTGCCCGATGGTTGGCCCCAGTACCGCCACTATGCGCTCGCGCTTGGCGCCAAGTTTTTCCATCAGCGCAATTGTTGCATTTGTGATGCCAATGAGGGCCCCCTTCCATCCCGCATGGCAGGCACCAACAATTCCGGCATCGGCATCGGCAAACAGCACCGGGCCGCAATCCGCCGTCAGCACGCCAATGGCGAGGCCCTTTGTGCGCGTCACCAGCCCATCGAGCTTTGGCCGCGCATCGATGGCCCATGGTGCTCTCACCTCCGTTGCCTCGGCACTGTGCACTTGGTGCGCTGTCGCCACTTGCCCTTCCGCCACGCCAATAGCACGCGCAACCACGGCACGGTTCATTGCCACGAGTTCGGGATCATCACCCGACCCCAGCCCGCAATTGAGCGAGGTGAACAGCCCTGTCGAATGCCCGCCTGCCCGCGTGAAGAAGCCATGGGCAATGCCGGGAAGTTTGAGTTCATCAGCTTCAATCATCTCGCACCAAATGGATAAGGCAGCTGAATGTTCCTGCTTGCCGCTGCCAGTACCTTGAAAAGCTGGCCCATCTGGGAAGGATGTGCAAGCCGTGTCGAAGCGGTAACCAGTGCCTGCTCCGCCTCTCCCGAAACAGTCTGGCGCAGCATGGCTGTTCTTTGTTCAATTCCCATCGCATTCAGAAACTCGCCTTGCGTCATGAGCGCGGCTTTTTTGACACCGCCCTTGGCGAGCCCCCGCGCCAGGCTTTCAAAATCAACGTGGGCTGTGAGGTCGGCTTCGCCTGGAAAATCCGTGATGGCAGTGTGTTGATGTGCCTTCAGCGCCTGCAGCGTATCACCGACGGCGCTGTGCCCATGGCCATAATCGATGATAAGTGCCAGTCCTTTCACTTTCGCCAAATGATCGGCAAGCGCAGTGGCAAAGGCCTCGCGTATGGAGTGGTCTTCCCAAACGCCCTCGCCCCGCGCAGAAAATGGAAAGGCCGATGGCAGCTTCACGACCTTCAGGCCCTCGCCATCAGTGACGATCCGCCGCTCAAAAGATTGCCCCGCTTCGCGTTCGAATTGCCGGATGGGCAATGCATCGAAGAATTCATTGGCAATGATGATGGATGGCAATGCCGGCAGCGAGGCGATATTGTCATGCCATGTTGCATCCGGCACAAGCTTGCCTTGCGCCTCCCGCAGCACCGGGCTCATCTCTACGAAGTGAACTTGCGCTGCCTTCGCCGCTGCCGATTTTTTCAACACACGCAGAATATCGGCCATCAGCGTGCCCCGCCCCGGCCCTAGCTCAACCAGCGCAAACTTCCGTGGATCTCCCATGGCCGCAAAACCCTGCGCCACCCACACACCAATCAATTCACCGAACACCTGGGAGATTTCGGGCGCCGTCGTGAAATCTCCCAAAGCCCCAAAGGGATCGCGGGTCATGTAATAGCCGTATCGCGGATGGCTGAGGCACAGCGTCATGTAGCGGTCGAGCGCCATAGGCCCCTCTTCCGCGATTATGTCGCGGATGATGCCGGTGAGTGCCGTCATCCCGTGTGCCGTGAACGCGCCAGAAGCCACATGCCGACTGCCACCAGCGGCGCTGAGTAGATCATGCCCAAGGTCAAAAAACCTCCGATATAGCCGATAAAGGCATCGGGCTCACGGAAGAACTCGATGAAGATGCGGAACAAGCCATAGCCCAGCGCAAAAACACCCGCTGCCCGGCCCGGATGTTTCAGCGCGCCGTAGCGATGCGTGGCAATCCGCACCGCCACGAACAGCACGAGGCCCTCCAGCAGCGCCTCATAGAGCTGGCTCGGATGGCGCGCGAAAGCATCACCCGGAAACACTATACCCCACGGTACATCCGTTGGCCTGCCAAAAAGTTCCGCGTTCACGAAATTGGCAAGGCGTGCCAGCCCCAACCCCACGGGCGTTGTCGCGGCGCCCAAATCCAGCATCTTGTCCAGTGTCTGGCCGTGTCCCCTGCCGAAAAAGTAGCAGGCCGCGACCACGCCCAGGAATCCGCCATGGAACGACATGCCTCCCTCCCAGGTGCGGAAGATCGCCAGTGGGTCAGCAAGATAGTCGAGCGGCTTATAGAACAGCACATAGCCAAGCCGCCCACCGAGTATGACACCCAAAAGGAACCACAGGAAGAATTCATCCACCTGCTGGGGGGTCAGGGTCGGTGCATTGGCCCCCCAAAGCCGCGGTGTGGAGACGAGACGCTTCATGTACCACGCGGCAAAGATGAGCCCCGCCACATAGGACAGCGCATACCAGCGGAACTCAAAAGGTCCGATGGCGAAGGCCACCGGATCAATGTTGGGAAACTGGATCGCCGCAAGCATGGAGTGAGTTATGCCAGCGAGGCGGATTCGGTCAAACCGGCGCTTTCACCATGCGGCCCCATGGCCCTTGTATTGTAGCCGTTGAATCCATAGCTACGGGCGGAATTGAGGGCTTTCCCATGAACACCACCTCTTCCAAATTCTTTGACGAGCTTGCCAAGCTGATGACCAACGCGGCCGGCGCCGCCCAGGGCGTGCGCAAGGAACTAGACAGCCTCATCCAGTCGCAGGTCGAGCGTGTTCTCAACAATCTCAATGTGGTGAAGCGCGAGGAATTCGACGTGGTGCGCGACATGGCTGAAAAGGCCCGCGCCGAGAATGAGCGGCTGGAAAAGCGCATCGCCGACCTGGAAATCCGCCTTCCGACTCGCGCCGATTGAGAACACAACGCGCGACTCGCAAAGGTTGCGTAAATTGTGAGTATTCCACAGCTTTTTGGTGTGGAGGAATCAATCCGAGCATTGCGGCGCAGATTCGACCCGTGCAACTCTGCCACCACCCAACGGCGGTGATTCGTCCGTTGGCGGAGGAAATTATGGCAAATGTCGCCGCCCGCTATCTGGAATTTGCCAACCCGCTCGACCGGGTGGAGATGCTTGCCGAACAGCGCCACTGGCCGCTCGACCGCATGAGCGAACATGAGGCGGTGATGACCGTGAGCGGTGGCTGGTGCAATCTCGATCTCTGTCTTGCCTGGCGCGACGAACTGGAACTCCTGCAATCGACCTGCAGCTTCGACCTGCGCGTTCCCGAGGCCCGGCAAACGGAAGTGATACGCCTGATCTGCTTCATCAACGCCAGGCTAGCGCAGGGTCATTTTGATTTCTGGCCAAAGGAAGGAACGGTTCTGTTCCGGGAATCGCTCTCGCTTGCCGGTGCCGCCGAAGCCAATGAATCCCAGTGCGATGCCCTGATCCGCGCCGGGCTCGAAAGCTGCCAGCGCTACTACCCGGCGATGCAACTCGTCATTTGGGCCGGGCAGACCGCGGAAAAGGCCATCGAAAACGCCCTTCTCGAAACCGCCGGCGAAGCCTAATCTTCATTAGCGGAATTTTCGTGCCTCTTGGCCTAGGCAATTCAAGTGGCTAATGACGCCCCATGACACTAGCACTTGAAGGAAGCTTGGTCCTGGTCGGGGCGGGCAAGATGGGCGGCGCCATGCTGGAAGGCTGGCTCAAAGCCGGTGTGCCTGCGCGCCAGATCGTGACGCTGGATCCCAAGCCACCCGCTGAAGTGAAAGCATTGATCGACAAGCACGGCATCCGTCACAACCCCGACATCGCTTCCATCACTGATGCGGAAGTCGTTCTGGTGGCCGTCAAGCCGCAAGTCATGGATGAGGTGCTGGCAGGCCTCACATCCCTCGCAAAAAGCAAGCCTTTGGTGCTCTCGGTCGTTGCCGGAAAAACCATTGCAAGGCTCTCTCATTTCTTCGGGAGCGATGCAGCCATCATCCGCACCATTCCCAACACGCCCGCTGCCATCGGCCGGGGCATTACCGCCATGGCATCGAACGCCAATGTCTCGCCCGCGCAGGAAGCTCTGGCGGAACAACTTCTCTCCTCCATCGGCGAAGTGGTGCGTGTGCCCGCCGAAGAACAGATCGACTGGGTGACAGCGGTATCGGGCTCCGGCCCAGCTTACGTCTTCTGGCTCACCGAATGCCTCGCAGCGGCAGGCGCAAAACTTGGCCTCGATCCCAAACTTGCCGAACAACTGGCTCGAGCCACCGTGGCAGGCTCAGGCGAACTCATGCGCCTGAGCGGCATTGATGCTGCAACGCTCCGCCAGAACGTGACATCGCCAAACGGCACCACTTTTGCTGCACTTCAGCACCTTATGGCCGATGATGGCCTCAAGCCGGTGATGGAACGCGCCATCGCCGCCGCCGCGAAACGTTCAAAGGAGTTGGCCGGATGAGTGAAATTTCGTTTGCCGATTTCGAGCGCGTGGACATTCGCGTTGGCACCATCATCGCCGCCGAACCCTTTCCGGAAGCGAGGAAGCCCGCCATCAAATTAAAGATCGATTTCGGCGCTGCAATCGGCATCAAGAAATGTTCGGCCCAGATCACCAAGCACTATAGGATCGAAGAACTGGTGGGAAAGCAGGTGGCGGCCGTCGTCAATTTCCCGCCGCGCCAGATCGGCCCTTTCATGTCCGAAGTCTTGACCCTCGGCTTTCCCGATGGCGACGGCAGCGTGGTGATGATCGCTCCCGACAGGCCCGTGCCCAACGGCGGCAAACTGTTCTGAGCATGACATGAAATTCCTCACTGATCTAAACGACCTCGAAACGCTTTACCAGCCGGCGCCAACTCTGGCCCTGCAGTCGCCAACGCCACAAAGGGCGAGAGTTCGATGAGACGGTGGTATTCCGGGATCAGGTGATCCAGCTCCTTGACCATGGAGGCCAGAGTTGGCGCTGGCTGGTAAAGCGTTTCGAGGTCGTTTAGATCGGTGAGGAATTTCATGTCATGCTCAGAACAGTTTGCCGCCGTTGGGCACGGGCTTGTCGGGAGCGATCATCACCACGCTGCCGTCGCCATCGGGAAAGCCGAGGGTCAAGACTTCGGACATGAAAGGGCCGATCTGGCGCG
>JBIOWL010000367.1:0-2139 GCA_044868645.1 Aestuariivirga sp. | reverse complement strand
CCAGCATGGCGTAAGAGGCGGTAACACCGCCCGTTGTCGGGTTGGTGAGCACGACGATGTAGGGAAGCCCTGCGGCGCGCAATTCCTGCACAGCAACGGTCGTTCTCGGCAACTGCATGAGGGAGAGAATGCCTTCCTGCATGCGGGCGCCGCCCGAGGCGACAAAGACCACGCAGGGGCATTTCTCGGCAAGCGCTTTGCGCATGGCAGTGATGATGGCTTCACCTGCTGCCAGGCCCAGGGAACCACCGATGAAGGACATGTCCTGGACCATGACCACCATGTTCAGCCCATCGACCTTGCCGAAACCGGCGTGGATCGAGTCTTCGCCATTGCCATTGCCCTTTGCTTCCTTGAGGCGGTCGGAATAACGGCGCTCATCGCGGAATTTCAGCGGATCTTGCGCCACGGCGGGAAGGAGCAGCTTCTCCCATTCGCCGCCATCAAAGATTGACTTCATGCGGGCTTCCGCCGGCATGCGGTGATGATGGCCGGAGCCGGGAAAGACAAAGAGATTGGTCTCAAGATCGCGGTAGAAGACCATCTGGCCGGATTCGGGGTCCTTGACCCACATGTTTTCCGGCGTGTCGCGCTTTTGCCCCAAGAGCGAACGGATTTTCGGGCGGACAAAGTTCTTGATCCAGTTCATGGCTTCACGCGCTCACGCCCCTTGCAATGTCCTTCACCAGCCTGTGCACGGCGCCAGCCGTCTTTGCCGTGGCCTTGCCCTGCTTGGTGAGAGAAGCGGCAACAGCATTCACAAGCGCCGTACCTACCACAACGCCATCGGCATCCTTGGCGATGGCTTTTGCCTGGTCCGCCGACTTGATGCCGAAGCCCACGCAGATGGGAAGCTCCGTGTGAGTCTTCAAGCGCTTCACATTGGCCTTCACGTTTTTAAGGTCAGGTGCCTTGGTGCCGGTGATGCCAAGCACCGAGACATAATAGACGAAGCCCGAGGTGTTGCGGAACACGGCGGGGGCGCGCTTGTTATCGGTAGTAGGCGTCGCCAGCCGGATGAAGTTGAGGCCAGCCCTCAGGGCCGGAATGCAGAGTTCGTCGTCTTCCTCCGGCGGCAGGTCCACGACGATAAGGCCATCGGCCCCGGCCTTCTTGGCATCTTCCAAAAATTTTTCGACGCCATAGAGATAGATGGGATTGTAGTAGCCCATGAGGACGACGGGGGTTTCCTTGTCCTTCTTGCGGAAGTCGGTGACCAGCTTCAGCGTCTTCTTCATGGTCTGGCCGGACTTGAGGGCGCGAAGCCCCGCAGCCTGAATGGCGGGGCCATCGGCCATGGGATCGGTGAAGGGCATACCGAATTCAATGACATCAGCGCCGGCCTTGGGCAGGCCCTCGATGATCTTGAGCGAGGTCTTATAATCGGGGTCCCCCGCCGTCACGAAAGTGACCAGCGCAGCGCGGCCTTCTTTCTTCAAGGCGGCGAACTTGGCATCAATGCGGGTGGTCACAGCTTCACTCCGAGAATATCAGCAACAGTGAAGATGTCCTTGTCGCCACGGCCGCACATGTTCATCACCATCAGGTGGTCCTTGGGTTTTTTGGGCGCAAGCTCTAAGACCTTGGCGAGCGCGTGTGCGGGCTCGAGCGCGGGGATGATGCCTTCGAGCTTGCAGCAAAGCTGGAAGGCGTCGAGCGCCTCCTGGTCGGTGGCGGAGAGATAGGTCACGCGGCCCATGTCGTTGAGCCAGGAATGCTCCGGCCCGAGGCCGGGATAATCGAGGCCGGCAGAGATCGAGTGCGCCTCCTTGATCTGCCCGTCATCGTCCATCAGCAGATAGGTGCGGTTGCCGTGCAGTACGCCGGGACGGCCACCGGCGATCGAGGCGGCATGCATTCCAGTATGCAATCCGTGACCGGCGGCTTCGACGCCGTAGATCTCGATCTGCTTGTCGTCGAGGAATGGATGGAACAGTCCCATGGCATTGGAGCCGCCGCCGATGCAGGCGATGAGCGAATCGGGCAGACGGCCTTCGGCCTGCTGCATCTGCTCGCGGGTTTCCTTGCCGATGATCGACTGGAAGTCGCGGACCATGGCCGGGTAGGGATGCGGACCCGCCACCGTGCCGATGCAGTAGAACGTCGTCGCGACATTGGTCACCCAGTCGCGCAGCGCCT
>JBIOWL010000366.1:0-3971 GCA_044868645.1 Aestuariivirga sp. | reverse complement strand
GGTCTGGGATGGCGACTCTTTCAAGGTCATCTCAATTCCCCTCGCGCTTGTTCTCGAACATGGTCGAGCACCGGCCGCGCAGGACAATGTCGAATCTGTAGGCGCGCGCATCCATGGGAACCGTGTTGTCGTGATCGTATTGGGCGATGAGGCTGCGCACGGCGTCCTTGTCGCTGATTGATCCCACAATGGGGCAACGCCAGATCAATGGGTCGCCCTCGAAATACATTTGCGTGATGAGGCGCTGGGCAAATCCTTGTCCAAAAACGGAGAAGTGGATGTGCGCCGGCCGCCAGTCATTGACGCCATTCGGCCATGGATAAGGTCCGGGGTGGATGGTGCGGAATAAGTAACGCCCTTCCTCATCCGTGATGCATCGCCCGCAACCACCGAAATTGGGATCGAGCGGCGCGAGGTAGCCTTCCTTCCTGTGCCTGTAGCGGCCGCCTGCATTGGCCTGCCAGACTTCGATCAATATTCCGCTGACGGGCCTCTCCTGTTCATCACGGACTTGGCCATGGACGATAAGCCGCTCGCCGACGGCGCTTTCGCCGGGTTTTGCGAAGTTGTGAATGAGATCGCCGTCGAGCGGCCCCAAAATGCTGCGGCCAAAGACCGGCCCTGTAACTTCGCTCAGCGTGCTTGCCAATGCGATCAGCGGCCGTTGCGGCGAGCGCAGGACAGTGGACTTGTAGGCCGGATGGAGCGCGCGCGGATGCCAGGCACGGTCACGGGCGAGAAAGGCGTTGATCTCGGGGCTTGTGTTCCTCATGCGGCGCCTTTCTCCGCATCGATTGCCGACAACACATCCTTGACGATCTTGAAGGCGCGATTGGCTGCTGGAATGCCTGCATAGATGGCAACCTGCATCAGCGTTTCGCGGATATCGTCACGCGTGGCGCCAGTTTCCAGAGTAGCGCGTGTGTGCATGGCAAGTTCCTCATCATGGCCAAGGGCCGCCAGAAGCGCGATGGTGAGCATGGAGCGCTCGCGCAGAGTGAGGTGGTCACGCGACCATACCCTGCCCCACGCCGCTTCGGTGATGAGTTCCTGGAATGGCGCATCGAAACTTGTCTTGCTCGCCTCTGCGCGCGCCACATGCGCCTCGCCCAGAACCTTGCGGCGCGTTTTCATTCCCGAGTCATGCAGGCTCATAGGGTCCTTCCTCATAGTTTCCCGGCAAATTCAGAAATGATGCCGGCCATGCGTTCTGGTTGTTCGACGCAGGGCAGATGCCCCACACCCTTGATCTCCACATAACCGGCACCTGAAATATTGGCCGCGAGGGCCTGAACGAGCGGTGGTGGTGTTGCGCCGTCGACTTCGCCAGCAATGCAAAGTGCCGGGACTATACTGACGCGATTGGAATGATCGAAACCCGCATCGCGTATGGCAGCGCAGCAGGCGGCATAGCCCTCCTTTGGGCAACGCAGCAGCATGTTGCGATGGAGCGCCACCTGCTCTTGTTGCTGGCTTCTGAAAGCAGGCGAGAACCAGCGTTCTATGATGGCATCTGCAACGGCCGCCATCCCGCCTGCCGCAACAGCCGAGATGCGGTCATTCCAGCTTTGTTCGGTGCCGATCTTCAAGCCCGTGTTGCTGAGAATGACACCGCGGAGTTCCGGCAGGCCATTCAGCATCAGATGTTGGGCAATCAAACCGCCGACTGAGAGGCCACACAGAATAATGTCGCGCGCATCGAGCGTTGCGAGCAATTGGCGGAGGTCTTCGGAATAATCCGCGATCCCATGCGGTGAGGCGCCGAGGTCCGAAAGCCCATGGCCCCGCTTGTCGTGGAGCACGATGTTGAAACGGTCGCCGAGCCCGGCAACGACCTGGTCCCATATCCGCATGTCGGTGCCGAGCGAATTGATGAACACACAGGTTTTCGCGCCCCGGTGATGCAGCTCTGCCCGGTAATGCAGCACAACGTCCTTGATCTTCACCGCATTCATAAATGGATGATTGCATATCAAAACATAGAGTAATAATGATATTAGTGTCATTAAACATACCAAAATAGCTATGAAACAAGACCGCCTTCTTAAGTTCAGCCAGTTCGAGACATTCATCGAAGTCGCCCGCCAAAAGAGTGTCACGAAGGCAGCAGCCAGCCTCAATCTCACGCAACCGGCCGTGACCCGGACGTTGCGTGACCTGGAAAGGATCTGCGGTACGGCGCTCGTGGCGAAGGATGGCCGTGGCATTCGCATCACGCGCCAGGGTGAAGTGTTCCTGCGTTATGCTGCGGAAAGTCTGGCGGCAGCGCGCGATGGCCTGACAGCGATGTCAGACCTCAATCTTGCTGACAGGCCAGCCATACGCATCGGCGCCTTGCCCACTGTCTCAGCCCTGCTCATGCCCGGCGTGGTGGACCGCTATCTGAAAGAAGACCTGCGGAATCCCTTGCGAATATCCACCGGTGAAAACCGCGCCCTTCTCGACCAGTTGCGCAGTGGCGAACTCGATCTTGTCGTGGGACGCATGCCGCCCCCCGAAAACATGCTCGGGCTGGTGTTTGAACCACTCTATCGCGATATCGTTGTCTTTGCCGTGCACAGGTCCCATCCCCTGGCAAACAAGGAAACAGTGAACGGCAACGACCTCCTTGCCTGGCCCATGCTGCTTCCAACGGCGCAATCGATCATCGGACCCTTTGTCAAACGCCTCTTCATTGAACAGGGACTGCAAGAGCCTGCCCAAGTCATCGAAACGGTATCGGACTCCTTCGGGCGTGCCTTCACGCGTCAACACGCGGCTATCTGGATCATTTCCCGCGGTGTCATTGCAACAGAACTCAATGAAGGGGAATTCGTTGCCTTGCCCATCAACACCCAGTCGACACTGGGCGCGGTGGGCCTATGCACACGGGCCAGTCACTCCCTCGATCCGGCGGGAGAAATCCTTGGCGCCTTGATCAGGGAGGAAATCGGAAGCCACGCCGACCTGCTCCCGCTCATGCGATCAATTGAGAGATGACTGCTTGCCTTGAACCAAGTCATCACGGATGTGGTGCTTCCTCCACGTCGTCTTCGTGAGCTTTTCAAGACTATTGTTGGAGGGAAGCGGAGGGGTGGTGACCCACTGCTGGAATGTAGCGGGAAGTAGCATTTTCACCGCGCGGTGTCAAGCGTTATTTTCATATTTTAAATTTCTATTCCTATTCAATGACTTCTGCCGTCAGGGTTTCGGCAGGGCTTTTCCGGTGGCGGCGAAATGTCAAAGTTGCGCACTCTAACGAGAAGCTTTGCGGGCTTTCCGTTTGCGCGGCGGCAGCTTCGAGCGCTTCACGCTTGCCATCTCGTCGAGTTCACGCTCGCTCATGCTCTCATACATGCCGCGCGAGGCGCCGAACAATTTGGACTTTGGAACTTCTCCGCGCTTGGCGGCCAGAGCGGCGCCGGCGGCTTTCTGTTGGGCCTTGGATCTTGCTGGCATGGCAACCTCCCAATTTTGCTTTCAATAAGAATGCGGCGCGAAAGCGCAAGTTCCCGGGGCCCGAAAAGATGAGCCCGGCTTGGCTGGAAGCCCGTGCACTACAATGATTTTCTGTTGTTCTCAGCGAGTGGAACCATTTTTCCGCTGCGGCGTTTGGATGCCACGGCCCAAACAAGGAGATCTATCATGAAAGCACTCTCTTACAGCCTCGCAACCATTGCATTGCTGCTTGCCGCGCCCATGGCGCTTGCTCAGCAGGCTCAAGATCCGGCTCCGCCAGCGGAAGCGCCTGCGGCGCCCGGGGCGATTGCCTGTCCTGAGCCCGGCAGCGTGCCCGAAACCGAACTGACGGCGGAATGCAAGGAGCAACTTGGCGCCACAGCCGATCAGCCAGCCAACCCGGAAGCAGCGCCGGCACCCCCAGTTCCCAATGACAGCGCAGGCGCTCCTGCGCCGGCTGATCCCATGACGACCGGCTCCACCGCACCTGGCACCGTCGAAACCAAGACCTTCCTTGCCTCTCAGTTCATGGG
>JBIOWL010000365.1:0-17961 GCA_044868645.1 Aestuariivirga sp. | reverse complement strand
TACATCACCAATGATCCCTGGCTCGGCACCGGCCACCTTTTTGACTATGTGATGCTGACACCAGTCTTCCTGAAGAAGAAGCTCGTTGCCTTCTTCGCATCCACCTGCCACGTCATCGATGTGGGTGGGGTCGGCATGACCGCCAAGGCGAATTCTTCTTACGAAGAAGGAACGCTCATTCCGCACCTGCCCATCCGCAAGCAGGGCGTTCTCAATGAAGAATTGATCTCGGTGATCCTCGCCAATTCAAGAAGTCCGGTGGAAGTGCGCGGCGATTTATTGTCGCTCATCTCGGGCAATGATACCGGCGCCCGGCGACTTCTCGAAATGATGGAAGAGTTCGAGCTAAGTACCTTGAAACCGCTCGCTGATCATATCTTGAAAACTTCCGGCGATGCGGCCCGTGCTGCGATCCGCGAAATGCCGGAAGGTGAATGGCGCTACGAGATGCCGCTCGATGGTTACGAGTCGCCGCTTCTCATCAAATGCAAGCTCACCAGCAAGGATGGCGAGATCACCATCGACTACTCCGGCTCCTCGCCGGCCTCGCTCTACGGCATCAATAGTCCACGCACCTATTCTCTGGCCTATTCCGTCTTCGCACTGAAGGCTGTGATCGCACCCCATGTACCTAACAACATCGGCTCACTCTCCGTCTTTAACATGGTGACGGAGCCCGGAAGCTGCGTTGATCCCATCCGTCCATCACCAGTCACGGCCCGCCATGTGCTGGGCCAGCAATTAGCCGATTGCGTCTTTGGTTGTCTCGCTCAAGCCTTACCCGGCAAGGTGCAGGCGGAGAGTGCCGGCGCCATCTGGATCCTTTCGCTCTATTCTGCCCATGGCCGCGTGCCCACCGAACACACAAAAGGTGCAACGCCCTTTGCAGTGATCTCCATTGGTCTTGGCGGCATCGGCGGCAGGCCCGGCCAGGATGGTCTGTCCACCATGGCGTTTCCTTCAGGTGTTGGCGGCATTCCGGTTGAAATCACCGAAGGTCAATGCCCGCTCTGGTTCCGCGAAAAACAATTCCTAAAAGGCTCAGGCGGTGAGGGCGAATTCCGCGGCGGCCTCGGCCAGCGCATTGAAATCCTCAATCGCGAGCCGGCACCCTTTGTAATTTCTGCCGCCACCTTTGATCGCATCCATAACGCCGCCCAGGGCCGTGAAGGCGGAAAACCGGGACGAAAAGGCGAAGCGCGCCATGGTGCATCGAGGAAACCACTTGGCGACAAGGGCGTTCACGTCATCGCCAAAGGTGACTCGCTAGTTGTGGAATTGCCTGGCGGTGGCGGCTTCGGCAATCCTGAAACGCGCTCTGCAGATCTGATGGAAGCCGACACACGCGCCGAGCTTACGTAACGGCTTTCTTTGCCAGGAACTCAGGCTTATCCCAGTTTCTTGTATCGAGAATCTCTGTCAGTCCAGCGGCCGCATCAAACACCTCAACGTGAGAATTATAGAGCGGCGCAAAACCGAAACGGATGATGTCGGGTGCACGGAAGTCACCGATCACGCTCCGAGCGATAAGCGCTTGCATGACGGCATAGCCTTCGGGACAGTGGAAGCTCACATGGGAGCCGCGCTGCGCCATATCGCGCGGGCCAGCCAGCTTCAGTCCGTGCTTGCCGCAATTTGTCTCCACCAGATCAATGAAGAGCTTACAAAGCCCCTGCGATTTTTGCTGTAACGCTTGCAAGTCCACATCGGCCCACTCATCCATGGCCGCATCAAGCGCGACCATGGAAAGAATGGCCTGCGTTCCGCACTGTTGCCGAACCACGCCGGCAGCAGGTTCCCAATTGAGATCGAACGCAAAGGGCCTGGCATGCCCCCACCACCCGACCAGCGCCGGCTCAGCCGAAGCTTGATGCTTCGGATGGACCCACACAAAAGCCTGCGCTCCCGGCCCGCCATTCAGGTATTTGTAGGTGCAGCCGATAGCGAAATCCGCATCCGCGCCGATGAGATCAACGGGCACCGCACCCGCCGAATGCGCCAGATCCCAGATGATGAGACATCCCTTGCCATGGGCTAACTTTGTGATGGCCCTCATGTCATGGCGGCGCGCCGTGCGGTAGTCCACTTCCGTGATCATCACCACCGCTACGTCCATGGTGATCGCATCCGCAACCTCTTCCGGTGCCACCACTTTCAACTCATGACCATCCGCGAGGAAGCGATTGAGTCCTTGCGCCACATAGAGGTCCGAGGGAAAATTGCCACTATCCGAGAGGATCATTTTGCGTTCACGTTTCAATGCAAGAGCGGCCGTCAACACCTTGAAGAGATTCACCGAAATAGTATCGGCAACCATCACATTGCCAGCACCACCGCCAATCAGTCTGGAGATCTTGTCGCCGATCACGCGCGGCAGATGGAACCAGCTATTCTTGTTCCATGAAGTAATGAGGTCCTCACCCCATTGCCGGCTCACCGCATCGGCGACCCGTGCCGGAGCAGATTTGGGCATCAGGCCAAGGGAATTGCCATCGAGATAGATGATGCCTTCTGGCAAGTGAAATCGCTCACGATGGGCCCTGAACGGGTCCTTCCTGTCCAGCACTTCGCAATCGGCTCGGCTGACCATGATTTGCTCCTATTGCCTGTGCTATTGGCATGGCCATGCGCCTCCTGCAATTGGCCACAGTTTTCCTGGCCATCTCCACAACATCTGTATCCGCCGATGCCATCACGGTAGGCCAGACCACGCGCCTCATCCGCCTTGCCGAGAAGAATGTTGAGGATGCCAATGGCTGGGCCATCGATCTCCATGACGTGCTCATCCAGCACGAGCTCGACGTCTCGCCGGAGAATGTCTGCGCCGCCATAGCGGTGATCGACCAGGAGTCCGGCTTCATCGCTGACCCCGTGGTGCCGGGGCTGGGCAAGCTCTCGGAAGATGCCCTCAGGCAAAAACTCGGAAAATATCCCATCGCCGGCAAAGCCATGCTGTCCTGGTTGGAGCGTACACCATCGCCGGATGCCAGCTTCATGGCCCGCATCCGCGCCGCCCGTACCGAACGCGATCTCGATCTGGCCTACAGAAGCCTTGTTGAATACCTCGGCAAGAACACCAGCCTCGATTTTGTGATGCAGCTTGGCCTTCTCAATAAGCTGATCGAGGACCGGAACGAAATCGACACGGCGGGTTCCATGCAGGTTTCGGTCAAGTTTGCGCTTGCTGAGGCAGGAAAACGCCGCTGGCTGCCGGCCACCCTCTCCGATGTCTATGCCGTGCGCGACCAGCTCTACACCCGCCACGGTGGCATGTTCTATGGCATCAAGCAATTGATGGGCTACGAGACCGGCTATAGCCGGAAAATCTATCGTTTTGCCGATTACAATGCCGGACGCTATGCCTCGCGCAATGCCGCCTTCCAGCATTCGGTTGCAAGATTATCAGGCGAAAAACTGACGCTCGATGGCGACCTTTTGAGCTATGGCAAAGATGGCAAGCCGCTCGCCAAGGTTACGGCCACGGAATCGGCACTGCGCAAGCTCTCGGCCCGCCTGAAGCTTGGCTTGCAAGATGAACAAATCCGCAATGACTTGCTGCGCGAAAAATCGTTGGGGTTCACAGGAACACGAACATTCCTAATGGTCAGGGATCGTTTCGCGGCTGCCTTCGGCAAGCCCCCGCCATTTGCCGCCATCCCCGAAATCTGGCTCTCAAGCCCCAAACTGTCAGGCAAATTCACCACCCGCCGTTTTGCCGAAAGTGTCGACAAACGCTACCGGACCTGCATGGCGGCAAGACTCTAAATCTGCATGCAGGACGGCAACCGGTGCATTCCTGCCGCAGTTGACCTTTCCCCATGGCTTGGACCAAACTATGAAGGCAATCCGAAAGGTGAAGAATGCGCTATGAATCTCCCGCAACGGTGAAAGACGCCGTTGCCCTGCTTGCCAAGGAAAAGGGCAAGGCCTTCGTGCTGGCTGGCGGCACAGACCTCCTGGTCAAAATGAAAGCGGGCATGCTGGAGCCCGACCTCGTGGTCGATATCAAGCGCATCAAAGGCATGTGCGATATCCGCAAGTCCGCTTCTGGTTTCTCCATAGGCGCTGGCACACCCTGTGCCGCTCTGAGCGAGAATGCAGCACTAGTGAAGGCCTGGCCGGGCGTCGTCGAGGCCTCAAGCCTCATCGGCTCCAAGCAGGTCCAGGGTCGCTGCACCATGGCTGGCAATCTCTGTAACGCCTCGCCTGCTGCGGATTCTGTCCCGGCCCTTGTAGCCGCAGGGGCAAAGGTTGTGATTGCCGGCCCAAAGGGCAAGCGCAAAATCGCGGTGGAGGATGTTCCGTCAGGCGTTGGCCGTACGATCCTCAAAAAGGGTGAATTCATCGAGTCAGTTGAATTACCGAAAAAGGATACGCGTGGCGGTGATGCTTATCTGCGTTTTATCCCGCGCACTGAAATGGACATCGCCGTGGTCAGCGCAGGCGTGAACCTGACGCTGGATGCAAAGGGCGTGATCACCAAGGCCCGCGTAACACTCGGCGCCGTGGCGCCAACCGTGTTGTTGGTCGGTGATGCAGCCAAGGCCATCATCGGTACAAAGCTGGATGACGCCGCCAAGCAGAAACTTGCAGCTGCCTGCAGCGCCGCCTGCAAACCCATCGACGACAAACGCGGCACCGTGGAGTTCCGCACCGAAGTGGCGGGTGTACTGGCGCGGCGCGCTGCTGAAATCGCCTATGCCCGTGCAGGAGGAAAATGATGTCTGCCGTTCTCGTATCAACCACCATCAACGGCGACACCGTCGAATTTGCCTGCCAGCCGGATGAAACCCTGCTGGACGTGCTTCGCAACCGCTTAGGGCTAACGGGCGCCAAGGAAGGCTGCGGCACCGGCGATTGCGGCGCATGCTCCGTCATCATTGACGGCCGTCTCACCTGCTCCTGCCTCGTTCTGGGTGCGGAAATGGATGGCAAGTCGCTCGAAACCATCGTAGGCATGGCTGAAGGCGAAATGCTGCATCCCCTGCAGAGGCAATTCATCGATCATGCCGCACTCCAATGCGGCATCTGCACGCCGGGCTTCCTCATGGCGGCCCAAGCGCTGCTTCGGAAAAACCCGGATCCAAACGAGGAGGAAATCCGTTTCGGCCTCGCCGGCAATCTCTGCCGCTGCACCGGCTATGACAAGATCGTGCGCGCCGTTCAGGCCGCCGCTAAAGAAATGAGAGGAGCATAACATGCCGCTCGACACATCACTCGTAAGGAAGCAGTTCAAGGTCATCGGTACGCGTGTGCGCCGTCCTGATGGCGTCGACAAGGTGACCGGCCGCGCCAAATATGGCGCCGACGCGTTTGCTCCGGGCCAACTCATCGGCCTTGTGTTGCGCTCACCGCATGCCCATGCCCGCATCAAGAAGATCGACACCTCCAAAGCTGAAAAGCTGGCTGGCGTGAAAGCCGTCATCACCTCCGCCGACTTGCCCGATCTTACGGGTGGTGATCGCGGCATGCGTGACATTCTTGAGAACTGCATGGCGCGCAAGAAGGCGCTTTATGACGGCCATGCCGTTGCTGCCGTCGCAGCGGTGGACGCCCACACGGCGCGGGAAGCCTTGAAGCTCATCAAGGTGGATTATGAAGTCTTGCCCCATGTCACAGATGTGGATGAGGCGCTAAAACCCAATGCGCCGCTGATCCATGATGATGTCTTCACCGACGGTGTTGAGCCCAAGCCCACCAAGCCTTCCAACTTTTGCAAACAGGCGGAATATGGCCATGGCGATGTGGAAGCGGGCTTCAAGGAAGCCGATGTGGTGATCTCAAAGTCCTACAAGACCGAGCAGACTCACCAGGGCTATATCGAACCCCATTCCTGCCTCGCCAATGTCTCGCCCGACGGCACGGCAGAGCTCTGGGTCTGCACCCAGGGTCATTTCGTCTACCGCAATCAATGCGCGGCGCTTCTCGGCATGGACGCCAATAAGCTCCGTGTCACCGCTTCTGAAATCGGCGGCGGCTTTGGCGGCAAGACCCATATCTGGGCCGAACCAGTGGCGCTTGCTCTCTCGCGCAAGGCCAACCGCCCGGTGAAACTCACTATGACGCGTGAAGAAGTCTTCCGCGCCACTGGCCCCACCTCTTCATCTTCCATCGATGTGAAGATCGGCGTTAAGCGCGACGGCACAGTCACCGCCGCCTTTGCCGAGCTTCGCTACCAGGGCGGCGCTTTCCCGGCCAACTGGGCCGAATTCGGTGCCATGACATCCTGGGCCTGCTACGACTTCAAGAATGTGAAGTCTGTTTCCAAGGATGCTATCGTCAACCGCCCGAAATGCGCTGCCTATCGCGCCCCTTCCGCTCCGATTGCTGCTTTTGCAATTGAAAGCACTATGGACGAAGTTGCCAAGGCCATTGGCATGGACCCGGTTGATTTCCGCCTGAAGAATGCTGCCAAGGAAGGCACCAAGTCGTCCTATGGTCCGGTCTATGGTCCCATAGGCATTGGCCCGACGCTCGAAGCTGCAAAGAACCATCCGCACATGAAGGCCCCCCTCAAGCATGGCGCGGGCCGTGGCATGGCCTGTGGTTTCTGGTTCAACTTCGGTGGCCAGACCTGCGTGGACGTTAACGTCACGCCCGATGGCAACGTCACTGTCGCTGTTGGCACCATTGACGTGGGCGGCTCCCGTGCCTCGCTGGCGCTCGCCGTCGCGGAAGAACTGGGTGTGGACTACGACAAAGTGCGCTGTGTCGTGGCGGATACCTCGTCCCTCGGCCACAATGACATGACCGACGGCTCCCGTGGCACCTTCTCCTCGTCAATGGCGGCGGTTGATGCCACGCGGAAGACTGTTGAAGTATTGCGCAACCGCGCTGCCAAGACGTGGGAAATTCCGGTTGAGGAAGTGGAATGGGTGGATGGTGAAGCCCGCGCAATTGGCGAAGGCCGCAACCTTCAGCCTCTGACTTTGAAGGACCTCGCGGCAGGTGCTGGCAACACGGGCGGCCCCATCGCTGGCCACTCCGAAATTGTCGCCGATGGTGCTGGCGTTTCCTTTGCCACCCATATCTGCGATGCCGAAGTCGATCCCGAAACGGGCCGTACGCAGATCCTGCGCTATACCGTGATCCAGGACGCAGGCAAAGCCATGCATCCCTCTTACGTTGAAGGGCAATACCAGGGCGGTGCCGCACAAGGCATCGGCTGGGCTCTCAACGAGGAATATGTCTATGGCAAGGATGGCCGTCTGCAGAATGCGGGCTTCCTCGACTACCGCATTCCGGTTTGCTCGGACCTTCCCTTCATCGACACGCAGATCCTGGAAATTCCCAACCCGCACCACCCCTACGGCGTGCGCGGCGTGGGCGAGACCTCGATCGTGCCGCCGCTTGCAGCCATCGGCAACGCCATCTCAAACGCGGCGGGCGTACGCATGACCCACGTGCCCATGTCGCCGCCGCGCGTCTTGAAGGCGATCAAGGGGAAGAAGAAGTAGAATGACAAGACACGACCCCGGCCCGGCGTTTCGCGCGCTGCATAGGCCGGGTTCGCCCTTCATTCTCGCCAATGCCTGGGACGCAGGTTCGGCGCGTTTGCTTGCGGCATTAGGCGCAGAAGCCTTGGCCACATCCTCAGCAGCCCATGCTTTCACGCTTGGGCGGCCTGATATGGGGCATGTCAGCCGCGATGAAGCATTGGCGCACGCGGCGGACTTGGTTGCGGCAACGCCGCTTCCTGTCTCCGGCGATTTCGAGAACGGCTTTGGAGAGGCACCTGAAACCTGTGCCGAAACTGTTCGCTTGGCCGCGGAAGCGGGTCTCGCCGGAATTTCCATTGAGGACACGGCACTGCCTGCAGAAACGCCCTATGATTTTGCCTTCGCCGTAGATCGCATCCGCGCTGCGGCGGCTGCAGCACGATCCCTGGCGCGTGACTTCGTTTTGGTGGCACGCGCCGATGGCGTCATGAACGGGCACTATGACATGGCCGAAGGCCTGCGCCGCATCAGGGCCTTCGATGAGGCAGGAGCCGACTGCCTCTATATCCCCATGCCCCCTTCGGTCGATGCCTTGCGCGATGTCTGCGCCGCAACCAAAAAGCCCGTAAATAGTCTGGCAGCGGGACCCTTCACGAAACTGTCACGGGCAGACTTTGCAGCTCTCGGCGTGGCGCGGATTTCCTTGGGTTCTGCCCTTGCGCGTATCACGCACAAGGCCATTGTGGATGCCGCCACCGCCATGTTCGGTTCCGGTGATTTCACGCCGCTGGGCAAAGGCATTGCGGGCTCCAAGATTGACGAGCTGTTGCTGAAAGGCGCAGGCAGGGCTCCATGAGCATCGAAGTCCACCTCTGGGGGGCGTTGCGCCCGCTGGTCGGCGGCGCTTCCTCCGTCTCTGTCGAAGCCGCCACCATCCGAGAGCTGTTCCGCGTTCTGAGCGAGCGCTATCCCGGCATGGAAGTTCACATCAAGCGCGGCGTTGCCGTTTCCATTGATGGCAAGATCTACCGCGACCAGTGGGACACGCCCCTGCCCAAGGACGCCGAAATCTATCTCCTGCCCCGCGTCCCTGGCGGCTGATCTTCGTCCTTGTCATCATTCCGTTTTGGCGCAAGGTTTATTGAATAGGCCAAGCCTCGGGGGAGGAGCGATGGGACGGATATTCGAAGCCCGCATTCTGCCGCACACACTTGCGGTTGCTGCCACCCTGTTCTTTGGGGTGGCGATGGTTTTGCTGCCGCGCTGGTTCAATTTCCTCTGGGAACCATTCCTGATTGCGGCGGCCCTCACCGCCATTGGCTTCTATGACCTCGCGCAGACCAAGCACGCCATCCTCCGCAATTATCCGATCCTCGGCCATATCCGTTTCCTCTTGGAGAAGGTGCGCCCCGAAATTCGCCAGTACTTCTTCGAGGCGGATACTGATGGCCGCCCCTTCCCGCGCGAGCGCCGCGCCATCGTTTATCAGCGCGCCAAGCGCCAACTCGACAAGAAGCCCTTCGGCACGCAGGGCGATGTCTATACCGAAGGCCATGAATGGATGCTCCATTCCATGTCGCCCGTCGATGTGCCGAATGAACTGTTCCGCACCACCGTCGGTGGTCCCGCCTGCAAGCAACCCTATTCGGCTTCTGTGTTCAACATCTCTGCCATGAGCTATGGCGCTCTCTCCGCCAATGCCATCCGCTCTCTGAACAGGGGCGCAAAACTCGGCAACTTTGCTCATGACACCGGCGAAGGATCGGTCAGCCCCTATCACAAGGAAGGCGGCGGCGATCTCATCTGGGAAATCGGTTCCGGCTATTTCGGTTGCCGCAATCTCGACGGCGCTTTCTCCGATGAGAAATTTGTCGAAAGCGCCTCCAACCCCCAAGTGAAAATGATCGAGATCAAGCTCAGCCAAGGCGCCAAGCCGGGCCACGGCGGCGTGCTTCCCGCAGCCAAAGTGACGGAGGAGATCTCGAAAATCCGTGGTGTGGAAATCGGCAAGGATTGCATCTCGCCCGCCCGCCATTCGGTTTTCTCATCTCCCCTGGAACTGATGCAGTTCATCGGCAAGCTGCAAAAATTGTCCGGGGGAAAACCGGTGGGCTTCAAGCTTTGCATTGGCCATCGCTCGGAATTCCTTGGAACCGTGAAAGCCATGCTGGAAACTGGCATTGCGCCTGACTTCATTGTCGTTGATGGCAAGGAAGGCGGAACGGGCGCGGCGCCCGCCGAATTCATCGACAATCTTGGCATGCCGCTGCGTGATGGCCTTTCCTTTGTCCATGCCTCGCTTGTTGGCACCGACCTGCGTGACAAAATCAAACTCGGCTGCGCCGGCAAGATCATCACCGGCTTTGACATGGCAAGGGCCCATGCGCTTGGCGCCGACTGGTGCAATGCAGCGCGCGGCTTCATGTTTGCTGTCGGCTGCATCCAGGCCCAGACCTGCCATACGGGGAAATGTCCCACCGGTGTCACCACCCAGGATCCCTTCCGCCAGCGCGCCATCGTCGTGACTGACAAGGCCGAGCGGGTCGCCAATTTCCACCGTGAAACCGTAAAGTCGCTGGCCGAAATGCTGGCCGCCGCAGGAATGACCTCACCCTACCATCTCAAGCCTCACCATATTCTGCGCCGGGTTGGCGATGGCCGCATCTTCACTCTTGCCGATCAATACCCCATCATGGAGCCGGGTGGATTGCTGGCGAACAACGCCCCCGCCGCCATTCTTGCAGCCTGGAACCGGGCAACGCCCAAGGCCTTCTGGTCGCCCGGCACCACCTGATGGGTTGCTAATCCATCACCGCCTCGCCCTCGATCTCGCACAGAAGGTCCGGTGATGCGAGGCCGGCGCATTGGATAAAGGTTGATGCCGTCAGTAGTCCCTCCAAGGCCTCGTCGCGGATGCGGCGCGACAGCGCCACCTGCCCCGGCTGGGTAACATAGATGACGGTCTTGACCAGATGCTTCTTCTCGAACCCTGCAGCCTTCATTACGGCAAAAAGGTTTGCCCAGCACTGCCGCAGTTGGGCATCCATCCCTTCTAATAATTTGCCATCTGCTGTGATGCCCACCTGCCCTGAAATCACCAGCCGCTGTGCGTTTGCTCCATGGAGCACGGCCTGGGCGTAGTTGGAGGCAGGTTTGGGAGAGCCTTCCGGATTCAATCTTGTAATCATAGAACCTCCATTGAAACGCATGAGCCTGGCACAAAATTCTCAAGTCAGCCAAGCGCGTCTTGCGTTATAAGGCCCGGCCAGGAAACGCCCCATGACAAACTTCACCGCCGCACTTTCAACCGAACTTGACACCATCAAGGCACAATCCCTGTGGAAGGTGGAACGCGAAATCCTCTCTTCCCAGTCCTCCCACATCAAGGTCGCGGGTGGCCGCGAGGTCCTGAATTTTTGCGCCAACAACTATCTCGGCCTTGCCAATCACCCGGAGATCATTAGCGCCGCCAAGGAAGCTATGGACATGCACGGCTTCGGCATGGCTTCCGTGCGCTTCATCTGCGGCACAACGGATTTGCACCGCCAGCTTGAACAGCGGATTGCGGATTATGTGCAGATGGAAGATGCGATCCTCTTTGCCGCCTGCTTCGATGCCAATGGCGCCGTTTTCGAACCGCTCTTCGGCGAGCAGGATGCCATTGTCTCTGACAGTCTCAACCATGCCTCCATCATTGATGGCATTCGGCTCTCCAAGGCCAAGCGCTTCCGCTTCGCCAATGGCGACATGAATGATCTGGAGACGCAGTTGAACGCCGCCAAGGCGGCCAATGCGCGTCGCATCATCATCGTGACAGACGGCGTCTTTTCCATGGACGGCTATTTCGCCGATCTCAAATCCATCCGGGCGCTTGCCGACAAATTTGATGCCCTTGTCATGGTTGACGACTGCCACGCCTCGGGCTTCATCGGCCCGCAGGGGCGCGGCACACCAGCCCGCGCTGACGTGAAAGTCGACATTCTCACCAGCACCCTGGGCAAGGCGCTGGGCGGTTCCGCCGGCGGCTTCATCGCCGCATCCAAGCCCATCGTCGATCTAATGCGCCAAAGGGCACGGCCCTATCTTTTTTCCAATGCCCTGCCACCGCCCATCGTGGCGGGAAGCCTAAAAGCCATTGATCTCGCCGAGGCTGGTAATGACCTCCGCAGGCAACTCACAGCCAACGCCTCGCGTTTCCGCGCCGCCATGGCGAAAGCGGGATTCACATTATTGCCCGGTGAACATCCCATCATTCCGGTGATGCTGGGCGAGGCAAAACTGGCGCAGGACATGGCCCGCGCGCTCTATGAAGACGGGATCTACGTCACAGGCTTTTTCTATCCCGTGGTGCCGCAGGGCAAAGCCCGCATCCGCACGCAAATGTCAGCAGCACACGCCACGCAAGATATTGATGCTGCCGTCGCCGCCTTCATCCGCGTGGGCCGTGCATTGAAGGTGATCCCATGAAAGCTTTGGTAAAGGCCGCAAGCGAAGAAGGTCTCGTCCTCCGTGATGAACCCAAGCCGAAGATCGGCGCCGATGACATTCTGATCAAGGTGGCGAAGACAGGCATCTGTGGCACCGATCTGCACATCTGGAAATGGGATGAATGGGCACGGAAGACTATCCCTGTCCCCATGGTGGTGGGCCATGAATTTGCAGGCACCGTTGTCGAAATTGGTTCGCATGTCCGAACAGTGAAGGTAGGCGACCGCGTTTCCGGCGAAGGCCACTTGATCGGCATGAAAAGCCGTATGGCTAGAGCCGGCCATTTCCATCTTGACCCGGAAACCAAGGGCATCGGCGTCAATGTGCCGGGCGCTTTTGCGGAATACCTCAAACTGCCTGCCTTCAATGCCATCCATTTGCCACCGGAAGTCGATGACGAGATTGGCGCCATCCTCGATCCCTTGGGCAATGCCGTCCATACCGCACTCTCCTTCGATTTGATCGGTGAGGATGTGCTGATCACCGGCGCCGGGCCTATTGGCATTATGGCGGCAGCCGTTTGCCGCCATGTGGGGGCGCGTCACATCGTTATCACCGACATCAACGACTACCGTCTTGAGCTCTGTAATCAGGTGACGGACGCCGTCACTGTCAATGTCAGCCGCGAGGATTTGCGGGATGTGATGACGAAGCTCGGCATGAAGGAGGGTTTCGACATTGGCCTTGAGATGTCTGGCGCTTCCAACGCCTTCGACCAAATGGTTGACCATATGATCATGGGCGGCAGGATCGCGCTGCTCGGCATTCCGGCGAGGCCGACGCCCGTCGACTGGAACCGCGTCATTTTCAAGTCGCTCACCATCAAGGGCATCTACGGGCGCGAAATGTTCGAGACCTGGTACAAGATGATCGCCATGCTTCAATCAGGTCTCGATGTGCGGAAAGTCATTACCCACCGCTTCAAGGCCGCAGATTTCGCCCAAGGCTTCGCACTCATGAAGCAGGGCGCGAGTGGAAAAGTCGTGCTGGACTGGACTTCCCCATAACAACCGCATGCGTGGCGAGTCTGCTTAACCCGGCCCGCTGGCCGGGCTCTTCTTCCTGACACGATTCCCTATTGCCCACGCTGTCCTCCCGCGTTAGTGTCCGGCGTTCCATTTGTCTGACAATTACGATTAATTGGACAAAAGGGCATTTTCAGAGAACCAAAAAATCGGGAGGGATTCAATGCGCAAGACACTGCTTTCTATCAGTTTCGTGGCCCTGGCCGCCTGCCTCGGCACAGCACAGGCCCAACAATCTGGCTCCGTCAGCAAGGCTGTCGGCGGCTACAGTTTCGAAGATGCGGCCAAGGAAGCCGCTGGCACCAAGGACTTCCACTCTGCTGACGGCCATCTAACCTTCGCCATCGTCACGCATACGGCGGGCAACGGGTTTTTCGATCCCGTCTATGTGGGTGCAACCGTTGCCGGAAACATGATCGGCGCCAAGATTCTGCTGCTCGGCTCTGAATCGCCGACGGACGATCCGGCCCGCGAGATCGAAATCCTGAACCAGATCATCCAGGACCCCTCGATTGACGGCCTGATCCTGACGACGCCGCAGGTCGGCGCTTATGACGACATCGTCAAGACGGCGGAAAAGAACGGCATTCCTGTCGCCACGACGAACTCCTTCGACGGTGGCATCTACAACCGGCTTGGCCTCAGCCACACCGGTCAGGATGCCTCGGCGGCTGCCATTGCCGGCAACGCACTCGTCAAGTGCTTGCTCGACAAGGGCGTCGAGAAGGGCTCCATCATCTTCCCGAACGACACGGCCATGGGCAACATCGAGGTTAACAACCGCGTGGTGTCCGCCTACAACGCCACCGTTGCCGGATTGAAGGCCGCGGGCAAGCTGGAGAACTTCAAGGTTGATGCCGGCCCCGAAAGCGTGGGCGTTCCGGCCGACATGAACGATCCGGTGAACAGCATCATCGGCCTCATCGAGCAGCGCGGTGACGTTGTCGGCGCTTTCGCCGGAAACAACGTCTTCACGCCTGCCCTGGTCAAGGCCGTCGCCCAGCTCAAGATGGGCGGCAAGATCTGCTCCTACGGCTTCGATCTTGGCCCTGCCCAACAGGAAGGCATCAAGTCGGGCGACCTCACGGGCGCGCTTGGCCAACAGCCGTTCCTCCAGGGCTTCTGGCCCGTCATGCAGCTCTACCTGCAGATCGACCGCGGCATCTCCGCGGCCAATCTCGATACGCGTGCCCAGCTCGTCACCAAGGACTCGGTTGGCAACGTCGGCAAGCGCTTCGAGAACTGAGCCTCTAGGGCCCGCGCGTCCGTTTGATCCGCCAGACCGGGTTGGTTGACAGATTGGCGCGCGGGGCAAGCATGCCGGCACAGCGCAAGGGCAAGACACAGTATCCTCCATGTCATGCGTTGCGCCGGCATCTGCCGCCGCGGGAGGCTGACCCCTCCCGCGGAGCTTTGTGATCGGCTACAAATAATTGCGGACATCCATGGACATCACGCGCACACTCTCTAGCGGGCGCCAGCCGTCCCAATTCGTCGGCGGCTGGGAGGCCGGCCTTCTGGTACTGATGCTGGTGCTTTACATCGGCGGCGCTCTGATCAACCCGGCATTCTTCGGAACAACCGACGCCTTGCAGGCTCTCCTGCGCGACACGGCACGCTATGGCGTCATGGCCGTCGGCATGACCTTCGTCATCGTCAGCAAGGACATTGATCTTTCAGTCGGCTCAACCTTCGGCCTTGTTGGTGTTGCCTTCTCCATTCTCTTCTCGCCCACGCATTATGATCTCCCTCTCGCGGTCGCACTTCTGTTCTGCCTCTTTCTCGGCGCCACCATAGGACTTGCCAACGGCATCCTGGTCACAATGCTGAGGGTTCCGGCCTTTATTGCAACGCTCACCATGCTGCTGATCGGGCGCGGCCTTGTGCTCGGCCTTACTGGCGGCAAGAACATCGCCTATCCCGCCAAGGCCCAGGAATACACCTGGTTCTTCCAACTGAGCGAAACAAACGCCTTCGGCTTCAACAATCAGATTCTGATCTTTCTTGGGATCGCGGCACTAGGCGCGATAGTCCTCGCCAAGACGCGCTGGGGCTATGAAACCTTTGCCACGGGCGGCAATGAACTTGCCGCCATCTATGCCGGCATTCCCACCCGCTGGGTGCGCATCCGCGCCTATCTCATGTCATCGCTCTGCGCCACGCTCGCAGGCCTCATGGCAATCGCCCAGGACAAGGGCGTCACCTCCCAGTTCGGTCTCAGCGCCGAACTGATCGTCATCGCTGCGGTGATTATCGGCGGTGCCTCCATTCTCGGTGGCCGTGGCCGCGTCATCGGCAGTTGCCTCGGGGCACTACTCACCGTCCTCATCAACAAGGTGTTGCGCGAAGGCTGGCCCACCACGCGAACCATCGTGGTCGACGGCCAGGAGATCACGGTGAACGCCCTGAGCCAGCTTCCGGCGGGCGCTGTCCCTGCCTTCCTCGGCGTGATCCTGCTCATTGCCGTGCTCATTGAACCCTTCATCATACGGCGTCAGGTGCCTGCCCGCCTGTGGGCGTGGCTCCGTGGCAAGCCGCCACCGCCTCCTGCCGAGACCGGCGGTGTTGCCATCGAAGGCGCCCAAACGCGCGGCACCATGGCCAGCGACAAGGCGCTCACCGCCCGGGGCCTCGGCAAGTTCTTTGCGAGGCGCGATGCACTCGCCATCGTGCTGGTGGCGCTGCTGTGGCTGGCGGGTTTTTATCTCCGGCCCGACTATTGGTGGAACCTGTCCAACACCTTTGCGATCCTTCTCAACTACACCGAGGTGGCGCTGCTGACGATCGGCCTCACCTATGTCATCGCTTCGGGCGATATCGATCTTTCCGTCGGCGCGATCCTCGCGCTTGCCGGAAGCACCGCCGCCTACTGTCTCAAGGTCCTGCACATGGACCCCATGCTGGCGGCGCTCATGGGCCTCATGGCAGACACAAGCGCAGGCGCCGTCAATGGCATGCTGACGGTTGGCTTCGGCCTTCCCGCCTTCATCGCCACGCTCGGCATGTATTACATCGCTAGAGGACTCGCCGCCTGGATCGTCACCGGCCAACAGCTCACCGGGTTCCCCGAAGCCTTCAACCTCTTCGGCAGGAAACTCACCGATGTTCTTGATTACCTTAACCTTTACCTTCCTCAAGGAACGTTGAGCGCCATCGCCGATGCGGTGAGCGTCCAGACCATCTGGATGGTGATTGTTGCCGTCATTGCCGGAATAGTTTTGGGCTACATGCCCTTCGGCCAGCGCGTCTATGCCACGGGCGGAAACTTGCGCGCTGCATCCTATGCCGGCATCAACACCGGGCGCGTGCGTTTTCTGGCGCTCCTCTTTGCCGGCTTCTGCGCTGCCATGGCGGGCGTTGTAAACGTCGCCTATTTCCGCAGCTTCAATCCCGTCGCAGGCCAGTTCCGCGAACTCGATGCCATTGCCGCTGTCATCATCGGCGGAGGATCGATCTTCGGCGGCTACGGCACCATCATCGGGGCGCTGGCGGGAGCGGCGGTGATCACGCTCATCCGCGCGCTTTTGCAGCTCAACATCATCACCGCCGATGGCGGTTCTTTCGTCATGCCCCAGCACTGGGTCAATGTCTTCATCGGGCTTGTGCTCATCGCCGCGGTACTCATCGACATCTGGCTGCGTCAGGCCAATGTGATGGAGCGCCTGCGCGGACTTCTCCAAAAATACAAACCAATTCCTTCATAGGCGGCCATGGCAAAAAAAATCGAAATAACGCCCATCATCGAGATGCGCCACATCAGCAAGGCCTTCGGCGCCGTGCAGGCATTGCGCAATGTCGATCTCAAACTCTATCCCGGCGAGATTCTGGGTCTGGTGGGCGACAACTCGGCGGGCAAGTCGACGCTCATGAAAATCCTCACCGGCGCTTATCACCGCGATTCCGGCGAAGTGTTCGTGAATGGACATGCCACAAATTTCCGCAGCCCCCATGAAAGCCGCGATGCCGGCATCGAAATGATCTACCAGGACTTCGCGCTCTGCGGAAACATGGATGTCGGGCAAAATATTTTCCTGGGGCGCTGGCCCGTCAGCGGCTGGTTCGTGGACCGCAAGAAAATGTATGCCGAGGCCGACGTCGTATTGAAACGCCTCAAGGTCGATGTCAATTCCGTGCACCAGCGCGTTGAAAGCCTCTCCGGTGGACGCCAGCAATCGGTTGCCATCGCTCGCGCCATTTCCTTTGATCCGCGCGTCATCGTGCTTGATGAGCCCACCGCAAATCTTTCCGTCATGGCAACGCAGCGGCTCCTTGAAACAATGTTGGAGCTGAAGCGCCAGGGCGTGGCCCAGATCATCATTTCCCATCGCCTGCAGGATATTTTCGCCGTCGGCGACCGCGTCATGGTGCTGAAGCGCGGCGAGAATGTCGGCGAGCGCGACATCAAAACATCGAGCGAAAACGAGGTGCTGCACATCATTGTCGCCGGCCGCACCGAGGCGGAGAAAAAATCCACAAAACGCCGCAAGGCGAAGTAACGCTTACACTTCGACCCAGCCGAGAACCGTCATTCCCGCAAAGGCGGGAATCCCGCTTTGCCAGCAACCCTGAAGGAAGCGGGACCCCGGCCTGTGCAGGGGTGACGGAAATCTGGACACACCTCCGCCCTTGTTCACCTGGCGACTCCGGATGGAAAAGAGGAGAGGTGATCGGGCGCTAACTCATCACATGACTCTGGGAGAAAAAGGGGAGGGATGTTCCCGCCCTGGCTTCAAGCCTGTTGCAACGGTAGTGAAGAAGAAGTGTGGTCGGCTCAAAGCCGGGCTCAATTCCCCGATAGTCTGGGAAACCTTTAGAAACGCAGCGATTTTGGCCTCGGGGTCACTCTTGCAGTTGCCACGGTCGACGGCGCTCCAGGGTGTTGCCACCAGTCCGTCTATCGGGATGCTCTGCGTCACTCCGCGCTCAGGTCGTAATGCCCGAGGGGCTCGCCTCCGGCTCCCGGAGGATGGCGGCGTGTTCTTCCAACCACCCTGCAGGCGCTGCACACG